>DATCWO010000058.1:0-5600 GCA_036566325.1 Burkholderiales bacterium
GCTCACGCCCGGCACCTGTCGCAGCAATATCGCCAGCCACACGCCGGCGCCGAGCAGCACTGTGTCATTCACATGCGGTACGACCCGCACCCAGCGCTGCTGCAATATGGGCGAGCCGCGCAGCATCCAGACTCCACGCAGCAGGAACAGCGTAAGGCTGATGCTCACGGCAAAGAGGTGTACCTGCTTGATGACCATGTACATGGCGCGACTTTAACGGCCGGGGATGCGAAGGTTTCGATCTGGATCAAATGAAGGCGATACCGCTGCAAGGCATCGCACAGGGCGGCAAGCATACATCCGATGCGCGACGAACTTAAAGGCCCGCCGGTGCGCGGCCGGCAGCGACGGCCTACCCCAGCAACCCGCCGTGACTGCCGGCTACCGCACCGACAACGGTAATGAGGCTGAGCGCGAGCAGGACCCAATGCATGCGCTGGATAGTGGAGAGCGTGCCGACCGGATTGCGTTGCGCGCGGTGCAGCAGCCGCTTGTGCAGAAAGAACGGTTCGATCACGAACAGCATCAGCGTGAAGATGACCCACACCGCGACCATGGCGTGCATCCACCAGTAATTCGGATCGGTGAAGCGCCACCATAAGTCGAAGCGCCACGTCATCCAGAGGCCCGTTGCGCCGACCAGCCCGGTGGTCCAGCGTGCCTGAGTGGCAAAGCGTCCCTCGACCTGCTCGAAGAATGCGACGCGTTCTTCCGCGGTCTTGAAAGCGCGTACCGCCGACAACAGGATGGTGGTGACCATGGAGACACCGCCGATCCACATCACCACGCCCAGCACATGCAGGGCCCGCGCAATCGCCAATTCGTTCATGCGCCGATTATTGCAGCAGATCGAAGTGTTCGCCTATCGTTTTGCGGTTTGCCGGAACTTGCTCCGACGCCGTTTCTCTGCGGTCGATCGTCTCAAAACGTCTGCCGAGCTGGTGCGGTAGAGGATCGTTGAGTTTTAGCGCGTGACGTTGCGTGCGCCACGGGTCGATTCGAGTAATCTGCGCTGGCGCGTTGCTCGAAGCAGGTACGTTGCCTCGAATCGGACGCAACGTCGGACCCGTTTGCCTTGCGGATCGAATATATTGCGGCCTTGCAGCTCATGCGCCGCCGGCCGGAATTGCTGTTTAATCAGCGCCGCTTGCGACGCATCGTCCGGACGGTTGAGGAATGTCTGATTGAGTGCCGAGGATGGTCGCGAGTGCGCGAAGCTGTACGAGCGAGGACAAAGCAATCAATCGTTTATGCGAAACGAACTGGCGATCGACTCGATCAGACAACCTTAATCAGAGCTTCCGTAACGATAACGACATGGCGGGCGCGTTAGGCAAGCCCGCTCCCCCGCTTGAGAGGAGGATGAATGGTGAGTAGTCCGAGCTCTGGCGAGCACGCCGGCAAGAGCGTCGATGGTGAGACGCAGGCGCAATATGCGCATCGCGCGATCGAAGAGATGATCGTGACGTTGGCCTTGCCGCCCGGCAGTCGTATTTCGGAACAATCGCTCAGTACGCAGTTGGGCATCGGTCGCACGCCGGTGCGCGAAGCGCTGCAGCGCCTTGCTTACGAGCACACAATCAGAATTCTGCCGCGCTCGGGTGCCGTCGTTTCGGAGATCGACATCGCCGAGCACTTCAAGTTGATCGAAGTGCGGCGCGAACTGGAACGCATCATGGCCGCGCGTGCGGCGCGACTGGTGGATCCGATTTCCCGCCGCATGTTTCTCGATCTGCAAACCCGTTTCGAGCTCGCTGAACGAACCAGCGATGCAGCCGTGTTCATCGCTGCCGACCGTGAATACAATCTGCTGCTCGCCAAAACCGCAGACAATGATTACGCGGCGGCGGCAATGGCGCCTTTGCAGGCGCAAACGCGGCGTCTCTGGTATCTGTACTTCACGGCTTTCGGCGACGTCGCCAACGTGGCGCGGTTGCATGCGAACATCGCGCGCGCCGTTGCGGACAAGGACGAGAAGAAGGCATGTGAGGCCTCGGATGCGCTGATCGACTACGTCGAGGACTACACCTACAGGACGCTCGAAGCCGTGCAGAAAAAAGAAGTGCGGCCGAAGGCGGGAAGAGGGGCAGCAGGGCGCCTGAACCGGCGCCCCGGCGGCGATCGGAAAGAAACGGTCAATAAGCGTTGATCGGCAGGGATTTACCAGCCGACGGCGATGCCTTCGCCGCGCGCATCGGCGGCACCAGACAACACACCGGTGCGATGGTTGACATTGATGGCGGCGGCGTGCCCCATGAAATCGCACCACGCTTCGGTGATCTCGACCTGATGTCCGCGCTTGCGCAACCAGGCAAAGACTTCTTCGTCGAAGCGGTTCTCCACTCGCAGCGCGCGTGTCGTGTCGCCCCAGGTTCGTCCATATAGCCAGCGCGGGTTGTCGACGGCCGTCTGCACATCGTGGTTGAAGTCGACGTAGCGCGTGACCACGGCGGTGCTCGTCTGCGGTTGGCCTTCGCCACCCATGGTGCCGTACACCAAATCGAGCTTGCCGTCGCGGAACAGCATGCCCGGCATCAGGGTGTGGAACGAGCGCTTGCCCGGCTCAAGTCGATTGACGTGGTTTTCGTCGAGCGAGAAGAACGAACCGCGGTTCTGCAGCAGGATGCCGGTCTTGCCGGCGACGAAGGCCGAACCGAACTCATGGTAGAGACTCTGGATGATCGAGGCGGCATTGCCGTCGCGATCGACTACCACCGTGCAGGTCGTGTCCTGACCCATCGGCTCCGGCTCGTGACTCAGCGCGCTGTCGAAGCTGATCTGCTTGGCAAGCTCCGCGGCGTATTCCTTGGACAGCAGCCGATCGAGCGGAATGTCGCTGAAGGCAGGGTCCGTCAGGTAGCGGTCGCGGTCGCGGAACGCGAGCTTGGTCGCCTCGACCAGCAGATGGATGTACGCCGCCCGATCGGTGCGCAGCGCAGCGACATCAAAGCGCTCCAGGATGTTGAGGATCATCAGGTGCGCGAAGCCCTGACTGTTGGGCGGATGCTGATAGCAGGTGTAACCGCGATAGGTTGTTGAGATCGGCTCGGACCAGGTGCCGTGATAGTTGCTCAGATCGCTGGCCTGCCAGTCGCCACCGACCGCCGTGAGCGAGCGCACGATTTCGTCGCGCACCGCACCCTCGTAGAAACCGGCGCGTCCATCGCGGGCGATCGCCTCCATGGTTTCGGCCATGCCCGGGAAACGCATGATGTCGCCGACTTCCGGCAGACGTCCCTGCGGGATGAAGGCGTTGCGGGTGTCTTCGTAGCGCCCCAGAATTTTCGCGGTGTTGCGGGTGAACTGCGCCTGGCCTGCGGAAACCGGATAGCCCTCGCGCGCATAGGTAATCGCCGCATTCAGACATTGACGCAGCGACAGCTTGCCGAAGCGCTCATGTGCCTTGCACCACGCATCGACAGCGCCCGGTACGGTCAGCGCCGCATGAGGCCCGCGCTGGGGAATCGCCGACAAGCCGAGGTCGCGGTAGTGCTGGCGCGTTGCACCGGAAACGGCCGGGCCGGTTCCGTTGAGCGCATGCATCTTGTTTTCCACCGCATCGTAGATCAGCCAGAAAGAGTCGCCGCCCATCCCGGTCATGTGGGGATAGACGATGCCGAGTGTGGAGTTGACCGCGATCGCCGCATCGACCGCGCTGCCGCCCTCCTGCAGTACGCGCAGTCCAGCAAGAGATGCGAAGTAATGGGGCGACGCCACCATCCCGCCGGTCGCCATGGCCAAAGGCCGCGTTGTTTTCATTGTCTGTCTCCTTCGTTCCCGAGCATTAACGTGCTGAACTTACTGAAATATGTTAGTTGCAAATACAGTATGTCAGTTTAGGGCGATGAAGCATTGGCTTGTCAACGTTTTTTTGTGCCTTCTCAAGGGCTTCATCACGTCATTTGACAAAATTTCCGGGGCGCGCTGCGCTGTATGTCAAAGACAACCATGGATATGCCAATAAATGAAATAGCATGCTAGCTAGACGTGATGTATGTCACATTTGTAAAGGTTCTACAAATATCAAAAAAATTAATCGCTGGAATAATGGCATCGCGAACTGACGTGCGCAAGGCCCTGTGAGCGCGATCAGACAAACAGAGGAGAACCTACATGCAGCGCCACCCTACATGGGCAAAGGAGTACCTCAACGCGCAGGCCCGCGCCTGCTTCCAGCGATCAGCGCCGCAAGAAATGATGCGACGCAACGCAACGTAAAACCGTAACCATTCAAGACCAGATCTTCGAGGAGGAAGATGTCATGTCGAACGTAACGAGCGCGACTGGTTTGCAATCGAGGTGGGTGCAGTTGCTCCTCGGACTTATCGCCATGATGGCGATCTCAAGCCCGCAATACGTCTGGGCCCTATACACGCAACATCTGACGGCGAGTCTTGGCGCAACCCTGGCGCAGGTGCAGGTCACCTTCTCGGTGCTGATTGTTCTGCAGACTTTTCTATCGCCGTTGCAAGGCTTTCTGATTGATAAGTTCGGACCACGCAAGCTGCTTTCGGTAGGGGCCGCATTGACCGGTGCCAGCTGGGTCGCCGCAGCTTATGTCGATTCGCTCTGGGGGTTGTACCTCACGTACGGCATGATGGGTGGCATCGGGACAGGCATTATCTATGTCGGCGTAGTCGGCATGATGGTGCAGTGGTTCCCGGATCGGCGTGGGTTGGCAACGGGTGTGGTGGCGGCCGGTTATGGCTTTGGCGCTATCGTGACGACCTTCCCGATTTCCAAATCGCTCGCGTCTACAGGCTTCGAAAACACGTTGATCCTGTACGGCTTCATTATCGGTGCGGTCGGCATCCTGGCCGCGCTCGGTATGCGCCGGCCGGATAAAACGATCGGGGCTGTGGCGCCTTCGCGGCTACAGGAAGCGATGTCCGGGGTGAGCACGAGTCTGCGGAGCTACACGCCACGCGAAATGTTGCGCAACCCCATCTTCTGGCTGCTGTTCATGATGATGACCATGATGTCCACCACCGGGCTGATGGTGATCTCGCAGATGGGCGCCATCGCACGCGATTTCAAAGTCGCTGACGCCTTGGTGTTCGGCCTCGCCGCACTGCCGCTCGCATTGACGGTCGACCGGATCACGAACGGGCTCACCCGTCCATTCTTCGGCTGGGTATCCGACAAGATCGGGCGCGAGGCCACGATGGGCATCGCATTCGGTCTTGAAGGCGCGGCCATCACGGTGTGGTTTTTCATGGCTCATGACCCGTTCTGGTTCGTGGTGCTGTCCGGCGTCGTGTTCTTCGGGTGGGGCGAAATCTTCTCGCTGTTCCCTTCGACGCTGACCGATACCTTCGGTACCAAGCATGCGACGACCAACTACGGCTTCCTCTACATGGCGCAGGGGGTTGGTGCCGTGCTTGGCGGACCGATGGCGGCGCTTCTGTACACCAGCACAGGGTCCTGGGGGGCGGTGTTCACGGTGGTCGTTTCGATGGACATCCTCACGGCCATCCTGGCGATCGTCCTGTTGAAGCCCATGCGGAAGAAACACTTCGGTCTTCAGACCAATGGCGGGTTGGCGATGAATCCGGTCTAACGGCAGGTCGTTGCTGACATGAAAGCGGCACGGCGCGCGA
>DATCWO010000274.1:0-2937 GCA_036566325.1 Burkholderiales bacterium
ATTTCGATCCGCTCTCGAAGCAGCCGGAACTCAAGCACGCTGCCGTGCAGATTGCGAGACTCGATCTGCCGCAGGCGCTCGTGGCAATGCGTCGTTTTCAGCGTGGCGGCGAGACGTCGGCGCTGGCATTGATGCGCGCCATGCAACCGTACCTGGAGCGCTTCGATTACGCCACGCTCGGTATGGCAGGTCGCGATGACGAAGTGCTGGTGTTTCGCGCCCATGCGCATGAGGCGATCGATTCAAAACTGCTGCACGAACTGGATGCGCTGCTTGGTCTCGATGATCCGGTCTGCACCATGAACTATATGGACGTGCGTCGTGGCGTGTTCAAGGCCGCGCGCGTCGAAGGCGATACCGTCACTGCCGTGCGCTTGTGCGGCGAGACGGCCGCGCAGGAGTGGGTGCGCAACATGATGATCGAAGGCGCCTCGGTCGAAGCGGTTCGTCCGTGGATACTCGCGCCGATTTCGGCGCCGCCGCGCGGCTCTCTCAATCGCGGCCGGACGGTGTGTACCTGCGTCGATGTGGCGGAGAACGAAATTCGCACCCGGCTGCGACAGGGCGCCACGTTCGCGGACCTGCAGACGACATTGAAATGCGGCACGCAGTGCGGATCGTGTCTGCCCGAATTGCGGCGCATGTGCGAGCGGCCGGCCGGGGATCGAGAACGCCACATCGCGATGGAAAGAACGGAGTAAATTTTGAGCAGGGCGCAAGGACGACCAGAGGTAGAGGCGATTGCAGGATGAATTACACGAATTTCATCAGGGAGATCGGGCGGGGCGCACATGGCTCTCACGATCTGGACGTCGAACAGGCCCGTCTGCTGTTCGGCGCAATGCTCGACGGTGGCGTGCCTGAACTCGAACTCGGCGGCATCCTGCTTGCGCTGCGTATGAAGACCGAGTCGGTGGGCGAACTGCTCGGTTTCATGCAGGCGTTGCGCGAACGCGCGCATCGTTTATCGCCGCCGACCAACGTCGCCAGACCGGTGGTGCTGCCGACCTATAACGGTGCGCGGCGGCAGCCGAATCTGGTGCCCCTGGTTGCATTCGCGCTGCAGCGCATCGGCGTTCCGGTGCTGGTGCACGGTGTGCTCGAAGGCAGCGGCCGGGTGGCGAGCGCCTACATCTTTCGCGAGTTGGGCGTCATGCCGTCCGCCACGCTGGTGCAGGCGCAGCGTTCATTGAACGAAGGGCAGGTGACTTTCGTGCCGACCGCGGTGCTATCGCCGGGAATCGCACATTTGCTCGGCATGCGTGCGCGGCTGGGCGTACGCAACAGCGCACATACCATCGCCAAGTTGATGGACCCATTCGACGGCGAATGTCTGCGCGTCGTGGCCTTGACGCATCCGGATTACCTGCAAAAGATCGGCGCGGTGTTGCAGCAGACATCCGGCGCGGCGTTGCTGATGAAAGGCACCGAAGGCGAACCGTATGCAAGTCCGCGTAGACGTCCGCAGATCGAGCTGTTCCGCAACGGTAAACATGAAGTGCTGTTCGAACAGGAGCGCATGGCGGCGGAGGGCGCGTCGGTCGCACCGCATGATCTCGAAGCGGCGGCAACCGCGGCCTACATACGCAGCATTCTCGATGGTGAACACCCCATGCCGCTCCCGCTGGTGAATCAGATCGCCTGTTGTCTCTACGGCTGCGGCTATGCCGATGATCTCAACCAGGCGAAAGCCATCGTGGCGGTGCAAACGCGCAACTTCGTCGCGTGACGGCGCGCGAGTTCGCATGCGCCCCATCCCGGGGCATGCGCATGGGCTCGTGCACCGCCAACTCGCCTGCCTCTTTTCTGCGCGTCGCGCTATCCGATTGATTCCGCACCCATCACCTCCGTGGCATGGGCCTTGCTGAAATGCGGGGCATGCATTGCAGGCAATGTCGGGGTTAGTCGATGAAAAGAATGAAACTGGTGATGGTGGGCAACGGCATGGCCGGCGTGCGCACGCTCGAAGAGTTGCTCAAGCTGGCGCCGGATCTGTACGACATCACCGTATTCGGCGCGGAGCCGCATCCCAATTACAACCGCATTCTGCTGTCGCCGGTGCTCGCGGGCGAGATGTCACTACAGGACATCATGCTCAACGATCTCGACTGGTATCGCGATCACGACATCAAGCTGCATCTGAACAAGAAGGTCGTCAAGATCGACCGGCGTGCGCGCAAGGCGATTGCCGAGGACGGCACCGAGGAAGCATACGATCGTCTGCTGCTCGCCACCGGCTCCAATCCTTTCATGCTGCCGGTGCCGGGGAGGGATCTGCAGGGCGTGCTGAGCTATCGCGACATTCACGACACCGACGCGATGATCGAAGCGTCGAAGCGCTGCAAGCACGCCGTCGTGATCGGTGGTGGCCTGCTCGGACTGGAAGCGGCGAACGGTTTGAAGTTGCGCGGCATGAACGTCACCGTCGTGCACTTGATGGATTGGCTGATGGAGCGTCAGCTCGATCGAACGGCCGCGCAAATGCTGCAGCGTTCTCTCGCACAGAAGGGTCTGCAGTTCCTACTCGGTCGACAGACCAGTGCAATCCTTAGTGACGAAAGTGGCCGTGTCAAAGGCGTGCGTTTTGAGGACGGCAGCGAAATCGTTGCCGATCTGGTGGTCATGGCGATTGGCATCCGCCCCAATACCGCGCTGGCCGAGTCGGCTGGGCTTTATTGCCGTAAAGGCATCGTGGTGAACGACACGATGCAGACCTACGATCCGAAAATCTATGCGGTGGGCGAATGCGTTGCGCATCGCGGCATGTCATACGGATTGGTCGCACCGCTGTTCGACATGGCGAAGGTGTGCGCCAATCACCTGGCGCTGTTCGGCATCGGCCGTTACACCGGCTCGGTCACATCGACCAAACTCAAGGTCACGGGGATCGATCTGTTTTCCGCCGGAGACTTCAGCGGCGGTCCGGACAAGGAAGAG
>DATCWO010000033.1:0-3817 GCA_036566325.1 Burkholderiales bacterium
GCACACGGCGCCGCGCCTTTGCGATGCGATCGTTAGTGGATGTCTTTCCAATAGGCGCTCTTCAGGCCATACGTCAGTGCAATCAGGATCAGCAGGGAAAAGACCACCCACACGCCGACCTGCTTGCGCTGGCTCTGGTGCGGCTCGCCGATCCAGACCAGGAAATTCACCAGATCGCGCACGGTACGGTCGTATTCCATCGTCGACAGCGTGCCCGGCGTAGCCGTCTCGTAGCTAACGCGCGTAACCGGATGGCCGTGCTCGGTCACCGGTTGTCCGTCACGCATTGCCGGCTCTTCCTTGCGCACCCGTTCGCCCTGCAGCTTCCACAGCACATGCGGCATGCCGACGTTGGGGAACACAACGTTGTTCCAGCCGGTCGCCGTGCTTGGATCGCGATAGAAGCCGCGTAGGTAGGTGTATAGCCAGTCGGCACCGCGCGAGCGGGCAATGACCGACAGATCGGGCGGCACCACGCCGAACATGGCTTTGGCATCCGCCGGCGCGAACGCGACGTTCATCGATTCGCCGATTTTGTCGGCGGTGAACATCAGGTTGTCCTTGATCTGCTGCTCGGTCAGACCGATCCGCTCCAGCGTGTTGTAGCGGACCAGCGACGCGCTATGGCAGTTGAGACAGTAGTTGACGAAAGTCCGCGCACCGGCCTGCAGACTCACGACATCGGCCACGTCGATTCTCGGGCTGTCGAGCTTGAAGGTTTCGGCCGCTTGCGTCGCAACCGGCGCAAGCAGCGCCGGCACGACGGCGATTACAGCTAGTATTTTTTTGAAAGTCATCCTGTCACCCGTTCCGGTTCCGGTTTGCTCGTGTCCATGGCCGAATACCAGGGCATCAGCAGGAAAAATCCAAAATAGACGAACATGAAGATCTGCGCGACCAGCGTACGGCCAGGCGTTACTCCAAGCACGCCCAGATAGCCGAGAACGAAGAAGCTGATAACGAACAGCGTCAGCGCGATCTTGTAGATCGGTCCCTTGTAGCGGATTGACTTCACCGGGCTGCGGTCAAGCCAGGGCATCAGGAAGAAGACCATCACGGACACGCCCATCAGCACCACGCCCCAGACCTTTGCTTCCAGGGTGAAGAAGCCGAGGATGAGGACCGCCGCGATCACCACGGCCGAAATCTTCGCCTTGCTGCTTTTCGCAGTGAAGAAAGTCAGCGCAGCGATGATCGCTGTGAACAGCGCAAGCGCCCACATGACGTTCTCGGTCGTTGCCCGCAGGATCGAGTAGAACGGCGTGAAGTACCAGACCGGCGCGATATGTGCCGGCGTCTTCAGCGGATCGGCCGGAACGAAGTTGTTGTACTCGAGGAAATACCCGCCCATCTCCGGCGCGAAGAACATCACGATCGAGAACACCAGCAGGAAGACCGCCGCACCGAAAACGTCCTTCACCGTGTAGTACGGATGGAACGGAATGCCGTCCACGGGGTGGCCGGTTTTCGGATCGATGTCTTTCTTGATTTCGACGCCGTCAGGGTTGTTCGAACCGGTTTCATGCAGCGCAATCAAATGCGCGACGACCAAACCCAGCAACACCAGCGGAATCGCAATGACGTGGAACGCGAAGAAGCGGTTAAGCGTCGCATCCGACACGACGTAGTCGCCGCGAATCCAGATTGCGAGGTCCTCACCGATCACGGGAATCGCACCGAAAAGATTCACGATGACCTGCGCGCCCCAGAAGGACATCTGGCCCCACGGGAGCAGATAACCGAAGAACGCTTCGGCCATCAGGCACAGGAAAATCAGCACGCCGAAAATCCAGGTCAGCTCACGCGGCCGGCGGAACGAACCATAGAGCAGCGCGCGGAACATGTGCAGATACACGACGATGAAGAACGCCGATGCGCCGGTGGAATGCATGTAGCGAATCAACCAGCCCCACGACACATCGCGCATGATGTACTCGACCGAGGCGAACGCGAGCGTCGCATCGGGCTTGTAGTTCATGGTGAGGAAAATGCCGGTGACGATCTGGTTCACCAGCACGAGCAGCGCAAGCGAGCCGAAGTAGTACCAGAAGTTGAAGTTTTTCGGCGCGTAGTAGTCGGCTGCCTGCTGTTTCCACAGCAGCGTCAGCGGAAAACGGGCATCGATCCAGTCAAGAAGCTGCTGACCCTTGTTCGGTTTGGTCGCAGCGGCGGTTCCGTTAGCCATGCCTTAGGCTCCCTTGGTGTCGTCGCCGACCAGCAGCTTGGTGTCGGACAGGTATTGATAGGGCGGAACGATGAGGTTGTCCGGCGCTGGCATATTGGCGAATACGCGGCCGGCATAATCGAACTTCGAACCGTGGCAAGGGCATAGAAAGCCCGCCTCGCCATCAGCCTGCGGCAGCTTGGTGGGTGAACAGCCGAGGTGCGTGCAGATGCCGACCACAACGAGATACTCGGGCTTGATCGAGCGCGTTTCGTTGGTGGCGTATTCGGGCTGATTCGGTTTTTCGGACTTGGGATCGGCAAGCTGACCGTCGGCTTGCTTCAGCGTCGCGAGCATCTCCGGCGTGCGGCGAAGAACCCACACGGGTTTGCCGCGCCATTCGACGACCTGCATCTGGCCGGGGGCGAGTTTGCTGATGTCCGCTTCGACCGGGGCGCCGGCCGCTTTGGCCCGCTCGGACGGTTCAAGACTGGCAATGAAGGGCCAGACTGTCGCAGCAGTCGCTGCGCCGCCCGCCGCACAGGTTGCAACGAGCATGGTTCGGCGGCTCTTGTCGGCCGGCTCGCCTACCCCGCTATCAAGGGTCGCGTCGTTTGAGTTGCTCATATGGAGAGGCTCCAGGGTTTTGCTGAAAACTGGTGACGAATTGCAAAAGCCTCGGATTATAGCGGAGCAGCGCAGGCGATTCCAAATTTTTGAGCGTAAATCGCTGAAAGCGCTCAAGAATTAGGACGCACCACGGCGAGGGGCGTAGGGCAATGAGGCGAGTGCGAACGGGCAAGGCAAAACAGGAACTTAGCAGCCCGGGAACACTCGCGACTTTTACCGCACCGGCTAGAGCCGGATTTCTTTACACCGGGTTATCGATATCGATGTAGCGATGGGTGAGCTGGAAGCGGTCGGCAATATGATGAGCGAGCGCCTGCACGCCATAGCGTTCGGTGGCGTGGTGACCCGCCGCGATGAAGGCAATGCCCGATTCGCGCGCCAGATGCACCTGCTGTTCGGAAATCTCGCCGGTGATATAGACGTCCACCCCAAGCGCAAGCGCGCTGTCGAAATAGTTTTGCGCCCCACCGGTACACCATGCGGCCCGCTGTACCGGACGTTGCGCATCGCCGATGACCAGCGGCGCGCGGCCCAACGTAAGCTGCAACCGCTGCGCGAATTCACCCAGCGTGGAAGGCGTTGCCAGCGTGCCATGGCACACCAGATCCTGTTCTCCGGCGCGACCTTCTTCCACCAGCCCCAGCCGTTTGGCGAGTTGCGCGTTATTGCCAAGTTCGGGATGCAGATCGAGCGGCAGGTGATAGGCGTACAGGTTCAGATCCGCACGCAGCAGCAGTTCAATGCGACGCTTGCGCGTTCCGACCAGACGCGGATCTTCGCCACGCCAGAAATAACCGTGGTGGACAAGAATTGCATCCGCCCCGGCATCCCGGGCGGCTTCGATCAATGCCAGGCTCGCCGTCACACCCGAAACAATATTGTGAATTTCGGCGCGGCCTTCCACCTGCAAACCGTTTGGGCAATAATCCCGCACACGGGAGACATCGAGCAGCTGGTCTAAATAGCGGGCAAGCTCGTCACGTTGCATCGTCAACCACCACGCGAAACGATTGTTCGGGCTGG
>DATCWO010000159.1:0-7827 GCA_036566325.1 Burkholderiales bacterium
TAAAAGCAACATCCTGACAAAAGGCCGCCTGCGGGCGGCCTTTTTTATGGGCCCGCGCCGCCGAGTCTGCAAGACGCTGTGCTAGGCTTGCCCGCCTCGCACGCCGATTCCTCCCGATGTCCTCGCAATCCTTCTTCGCCACCTGTCCACGCGGTCTTGAGCCAACTCTCGTCACCGAGCTGCAAGCGCTCAACGCAGATAACGTGGAAGCCGTTGGCGGCGGCGTGAAGTTCAGCGGTGACTGGCGCGTCTGCTATCGCGCAAACCTCGAAAGCCGTACCGCGACACGCATCCTGTTGCAAGTGGCGCAGGCCGACTACCGGACCGAGCACGATGTGTATGCCATTGCGCGCGACGTCGCATGGCACAGGCATTTCGATGTGCAGCACAGCATTCGCGTCGACGTCAACGCCATCCGTTCGCCGTTGCGCAGCCTGGACTTCACCACCCTGCGCATCAAGGACGCGGTATGCGATCGCTTCCGCGACGAAGTCGGTAGCCGGCCCGATGTCGATACCCGCGAGCCGGGCGTGCGCATCGCGGGCTTTCTCGACGAGCGTCAATGCATCCTTTACGTCGACACGTCGGGCGAACCCCTTTACAAACGCGGCTATCGTCGCGACCCGGGCGAAGCGCCGCTCAAGGAAAATCTGGCCGCAGGCATCATCCTGCTCACCGGCTGGCAAGCTGACGAACCCTTGCTCGATCCGATGTGCGGCTCCGGCACATTGCTCGCGGAAGCCGCCCAGATCGCGCTGAACATCGCACCGGGATCACGGCGACACTTCGGTTTCGAAAAACTGAAGTCCTTCAATGCGGGATCCTGGCAATCCGTGCGCGATGCCGCGCAAGCCCGCGTGCGGAGCGAAAGCCCCGTTCCGTTGTTTGGCGCCGATCTGTACGGCGATGCCTTGAAAACCACCAAGGCCACATTGGCGGCGGCGGGGCTGGAGCAGTATGTGCAGTTGAAGCAGGCGAATGTGCTGGAATTGCCGCCGCCGACATCGAACGGCGTGCTGGTGACCAATCCGCCTTATGGCAAACGGCTGGGCGAAAGCGATGCGCTGGAAGCGTTCTACCCGCAACTCGGCGACGTGCTGAAAGCTCGTTACGCCGGTTGGCGTTGCTACTTCTTCAGCGCGGACATGCAGCTACCCAAGCGCATCGGACTGAAGGCCAGCAAACGCACGCCGCTGTATAACGGCGCGCTGGAGTGCCGGCTGTTCGAGTACCGGATGGTGGCGGGTTCGATGCGCCGCAAACCGGCCGACGCGACAGCGCTGGATTCCAGCGGGGGCGACCAACCCACCTGATGCGCAGTGCCGGGCTTTTCTGCTCTCGGCTCTCGGTTTTACTTAACGATGTCGAGATGCTCGATGCCCTTGGTGATATCGCGGTTTTTGGCTTCGGTGGAATGCAGTTTGATCTGCAGGCGCAGATCATTCACCGAATCCGCATTGCGCAGCGCATCTTCGTAGCTGATCACGCCGGTATCGTAAAGATCGAACAGATGCTGGTCGAAGGTCTGCATGCCGAGTTCGCGTGAGCGCTTCATGATTTCCTTGATCTCGTGCACCTCGCCCTTGAAAACCAGATCGGCGATGAGCGGCGAATTGAGCATCACCTCGACAGCAGGAACACGTCCCTTGCCCTCGCGCAAGGGAATAAGCCGTTGCGAAACCATGCCGCGCAGGTTGAGCGACAGATCCATCAGCAGTTGCGAGCGCCGCTCTTCGGGGAAGAAGTTGATGATGCGGTCGAGCGCCTGGTTGGCACTGTTCGCATGCAGGGTTGCCATGCAAAGGTGGCCCGTTTCGGCGAATGCGATGGCGTAATCCATGGTCTCGCGATCGCGGACTTCACCCATGAGAATCACATCCGGCGCCTGACGCAGCGTGTTCTTCAGGGCGGTTTCCCAGGAGTCCGTGTCGACGCCGACTTCGCGCTGCGTAATGAGGCAGTTTCTGTGCGGATGGACGTACTCGACCGGGTCTTCGATGGTAATGATGTGGCCGTAGGAGTTCTCATTGCGATGGCCGATCATTGCCGCCAGCGAGGTCGATTTGCCGGAGCCGGTCGCGCCGACCATGATCACCAGCCCGCGCTTGGATAGCGAAAGATCCTTGAGTACGGGCGGCAGGCCCAGTCCTTCGATGGTCGGGATTTCCGAATTGATGGTGCGCAACACCATGCCGACCTGGCCTTGCTGCACGAACGCGCTGACGCGAAAACGACCGATACCGCCGGGACTGATGGCGAACTGGCATTCCTTGGTCGCCTCGAATTCGGCTGCCTGCCGATCGTTCATGATCGCGCGCACGAGTTCGACCGTGTGCTGCATCGACAACGGCTGTTGCGACACCGGCGTCATGCGTCCATCCAGTTTGATCGCCGGAGGGAAGCCCACCGTGATGAACAGGTCGGACGCCTTCTTGCTGACCATCAGGCGCAGAAGGTCGTTAATGAATTTGCTTGCCTGCTCGCGTTCCATCAGTTTTCCTATTTCCCGGGTTGCACGAGCTGCTGCATCACCCAATCACTCATTGCCTGAAAGGCCCCGCAATACCCATGTAGCGAGCTGGACGGTTAGCCCATGAAATTGTCTTTGTTCGCCGCCTTGTTGCGCGCCTCGGCCACGCTGACGACATTTCGTTTAACCAGTTCCTGCAGGTTCTGATCCAGCGTCTGCATGCCATATTGCTGCCCGGTCTGTATGGAGGAATACATCTGCGCCACCTTGTTCTCGCGGATAAGGTTCCGGATCGCCGGGGTACCGATCATGATTTCATGTGCGGCGACTCGGCTGGCGCCGTCTTTGGTCTTCAGCAGCGTCTGCGAAATCACCGCGCGCAAACTTTCCGACAACATCGCGCGCACCATTTCTTTTTCGGCCGCGGGGAACACATCGACAATCCGGTCGATGGTCTTGGCCGCCGAACTGGTGTGCAGCGTGCCGAACACCAAGTGGCCCGTTTCGGCGCCGGTCAGCGCGAGACGAATGGTTTCCAGATCGCGCAATTCGCCGACAAGAATGACGTCCGGGTCTTCACGCAGCGCGCTGCGCAGCGCATTGGAAAAAGACAAAGTGTGCGGCCCGACTTCGCGCTGGTTGATCAGGCATTTTTTTGATTCATGCACGAATTCGATCGGATCCTCGATGGTGAGGATATGGCCATAATCATTGTCGTTGATCTGGTTGATCATGGCGGCGAGGGTAGTGGACTTGCCCGAGCCGGTCGGTCCGGTGACAAGCACGATGCCGCGCGGTTGCTGAGCGATCTCGCCGAAAATCTTTGGCGCGCCGAGTTCTTCGAGCGACAGCACCTTGCTCGGAATCGTTCGCATGACCGCCGCCGCGCCGCGCTGCTGGACAAAGGCATTGACGCGGAAACGCGCCAGGCCGCCAATGGCGAAGGAAAAATCGCACTCCAGATTTTCCTCGTAATGCTTGCGCTGGGCATCGTTCATGATGTCGTAAATCATGCCGTGCACATCCTTGTGCTCCAGCGGCGGCAGGTTGATGCGCCGCACATCGCCATGGACGCGAATCATCGGCGGCAGACCGGCGGACAGGTGAAGGTCGGAGGCTTTGTTCTTGACGACAAATGCGAGTAGCTCGGAGATATCCATATAATTCTTTTTTCCTTGAAGCCTCGTGGCCGTGCATAACGCGACTCGAGCGCCGAATGAGCGCCCAATCGCGGGCGCGTCGATTATGGACACAATGAAAAATCGGCTGCAAGTTGTGAAGTCACGCATTGACGCGGCCTGCGCCGCCTCCGATGGATATGCACGTGACATAGTTCTCGTCGCGATCAGTAAAGGCCACACCGACGCCGCGCTGCGCGCAGCGTATGACGCCGGCCAACGCGATTTCGGCGAGAGCTACGTGCAGGAGGCGCTCGACAAAATGGCGGCCCTGACCGATTTGCCGATCTGCTGGCATTTCGTCGGGCCGATACAGCGCAACAAGACACGCGCCATCGCTGAGCATTTCGATTGGGTACACTCGCTCGACCGTTTGAAAGTGGCGGAGCGCCTGTCTGCGCAGCGCCCGGCCGACATGCCGCCACTGAACGTGTGTGTGCAGGTGAATGTGAGCGGCGAGACCAGCAAAAGCGGCGTGGCGCCCGTAGATGTGGTCGAACTCGCCCGCGCAGTGGCCGCATTACCGCGCCTGCGACTGCGCGGTCTGATGGCGATTCCGGAGCCGACGCAGGATTGTGACCTGACGCACCGGCGCTTCGCTTTGCTGGCGCAACTGCGCGACACGCTGCGGCAAGAGGGAGTTTCACTGGATACGTTGTCGATGGGTATGTCGGACGATTTTGAAATCGCGATTGCGGCCGGATCGACGATGGTCCGCGTCGGCACCGCGATCTTTGGCGCCCGCGCGGCGCGAACGGCTTGAGCAAGTCCGGTCCGGATTTCGCGGCACGGAAGATCGCATGTGTGAACGGCGGCAGGGTATCGTTATGTTCGTCGGCGCCCGAATCGCTTGATCCACTTGCGATCGTCAATCTCACTTATTCAGGCATTGACCAATCATGAACATTACCTTCATCGGCGGCGGCAATATGGCGACCGCCCTCATCGGCGGCATACTTGCGAAGGGCTTCGATGCCTCGGCTATTCACGTGGTCGACCCCGTGCCGACGGCACGCCGGCGCTTGTCCGAATCGCTCGGTGTCGCCTGCTTCGAATCGGTGCAGCAACTGGTGTCGCTCGACGACGTTATCGTGCTGGCGGTCAAACCGCAGCAAATGCGCGTCGTCAGCGCCGATCTGTACGGTCGCCTGTCCGATCAGCTGGTGCTTTCCATCGCCGCCGGCATCCGCTTGCGCGATCTCGCGCGCTGGCTGGGCGGACATGATCGGCTCGCACGCTGCATGCCGAATACACCGGCGTTGATCGGCCAAGGCATCAGCGGCCTGTATGCCAACCAGACGGTGTCGGCCGAACAACGCGCTCAGGCGCAAGGAATTCTCGAAGCAGTCGGTCAGGTGGTATGGGTGCACGAGGAAGAGGCGCTTGATGCGGTTACGGCCGTGTCGGGCAGCGGTCCCGCTTATGTCTTCTATTTCATCGAAGCGATGCAGCAGGCCGCGATCGACGCCGGGCTGGATACGCAGACCGCACGCGAACTGGTGCTGCAAACTATGCGCGGGGCGACCGAACTCGCGGCGCAATCGACGGAACCGGTGTCTGTGCTGCGCGAACGCGTCACGTCCAAGGGCGGCACGACGGAACGTGCGCTCGCCACCCTGCAACAACACCAAGTAGCGGGCGCTATAGTGCAGGCCGTGCACGCGGCACGCGTTCGCGCCACAGAGCTGGGTGAGGAATTGGGCAGCGACTAATCGCGCGCCAGGCAACTCGCACGCAATCAAGAACAAGGGGATCGAGTTACATGTTCAGTCAGATCGCAAGCTTTCTCATCCAGACCGCATTCGGTCTGTTCGTGTACCTCGTATTGCTGCGTTTTCTGATGCAAAGCTGTCGCGCGCCGTTTCGCAATCCGCTGGGACAATTCGTCATCGCGCTGACCGACTGGGCGGTGCGTCCCGTGCGGCGCGTGATTCCGGGAATGGGCGGGCTAGATCTCGCCACGCTGGTGCTGGGCTGGGTCGCACTGATCATCAAGACGCTGTTGCTGTTCGCGCTGATCAGCGGCACCGTGTCAATCGGTGTCGCGCTGATCCTGCCGTTGTTCGAGCTTGCGCGGGCATTGCTGCACCTGGTGATTCTGGTCACCATCGTGCACGCCATTCTTTCCTGGGTCAGCCCGCACAATCCGTTCAGCGGTGTGTTCGATGCGCTCACGCGTCCGTTCTATAGCGTGTTTCACCGCCTCGTTCCGCCGATCGGCGGCATCGATCTGTCACCGCTGTTCGTCATCATCGTTGCGCAGATTCTGTTGATCATTCTCGACAATCTGACGCCGATGCTGCTCACTTCCCTGTGACCTGGTTCAGCAAGACGGCGACGGGCTATATCGTGGCGGTGCACGCACAACCGGGCGCGAAACGTTCAGAAATCAGCGGCCTGCATGGCGAGCGACTGAAGGTGCGCATCGCCGCGCCGCCGCTGGAGGGCCGGGCGAACGAGGCGTTGATCGAATTCCTGGCGCAGCGTCTGGGATTACCGCGCAGCAAGCTGCGCGTCTTGAAGGGGCTGCAGGGGCGGGCGAAACTGGTGGAAATCGCCGATAGCGAAATCGATCCAGCCCGCCTGCTGGAGATGTGATCGGCCCTGCGTTACCGCGCCTCGTAGCAAAGATGACCGGCAACGAAGGTGTAACGCACCAGGCCGGGCAACTCATATCCCAGGAACGGCGTGTTCTTGCCTTGGCTTTTCAGCGTTTCGCGACTCACCTTGAACCATGCGTCCGGGTCGAACACGCAGACGTCTGCCGTCGAATCCACACTCAGATGACCTGCGTCGATGTTCAACACGCGCGCGGCATCGCTGGTGACACGCGCGAGCGCCTGCACGAGCGGCAGCTTCGACTCCTGCGCCCACTTGAGCGTCAAGGGCAACAATAACTCCAGTCCGGTCGCACCCGGCTCGGACTCTTCGAAAGGAATCTGTTTCACGTCCTCGTCGAGCGGCGTGTGATCCGAACAGACGGCATCGATAACGCCTTCGCGCACCGCGGCGCGCAAGGCATCACGATCGCGCAGCGCGCGGAAGGGCGGAGCGACACGGCAATGGGCGTCGAAATAGCCGAGATCCATTTCGGACAGATGCAAGTGATGCACGCCGATGTCGCAGGTGATCGGCAATCCGTCGCGCTTTGCCGCACGCACCAGGTCGATCGAATCGGCCGTCGACAGCCGGCATAGATGAACGCGCGTACCGGTGGCGCGCACGAGTTGGAGCACGCCGGCCAACGCTATCGTTTCCGCGAACGCCGGAATACCGGGCAAGCCCAGCCGCGTCGCCACTTCGCCATCGTGCGCAACACCGGTCTTGGCCAGATAGGGATCCTGCGGCCGCAGCCAGACGGCAAAGCCGAAGGTGGCGGCGTATTGCAGCGCGCGCCACAACACCTCGGTATCGACGATCTGGCGCTCGGCCTGCGAGTAGGCGACGCAACCGGCATCGCGCAATTCAGCCATCTCGGTCAAGCGTTCGCCTTCAAGCTTGGCGGTGAGCGCGCCGATGGGATACACATGGGCGAGATTGAGCGCGCGCGCCCGATGCTTCAGCATCTCGACCAGACCGGGTTCGTCCAGCGGCGGATCGGTATCCGGCGGACAGGCCAGGCTCGTCACACCGCCGGCGACGGCCGCGTGCATCTCCGAGTGCAGCGTCGCCTTGTGTTCGAAGCCCGGTTCACGCAGCCGCGCCGCCAGATCGACCAGGCCCGGCATGACGATGAGGCCGGTCGCATCGATGGTGCGGTCGGCCTTGAAGCCGGCCGGCGGTGCGCCGAAAGCAAGGATTTTACCGTCGCCCAGATACACGTCCTGCACCGTATCGAGGCCGTTCTTCGGGTCGATCACACGACCATTTTTGATATACGTCTTCATGCGCGCTTACGAGTTTCCGGCAAGGATGGACATGACCGCCATGCGGACCGCGATGCCGAAGGTAACTTGCGGCAGGATGACAGCCTGCCGCCCATCGGCCACCGCCGAATCGATTTCAACGCCGCGGTTCATCGGCCCCGGATGCATCACAATGGCATCCGGCTTGGCCAGCGCGAGTTTTTCCGGGGTCAGGCCGTACGACTTGAAATACTCCTGCGCGCTCGGCAGCAAGGGGCCGCGCATGCGTTCATTCTGCAGCCGCAACATCACGATCACGTCCGCGTCGCGCAGC
>DATCWO010000191.1:0-3623 GCA_036566325.1 Burkholderiales bacterium
CCGCAAGCGCGAATAACTCGAAGCGGCGCTTGTCCACGCCGCCGTGCGTCGCGTAAGCGTTCATGCGCAACTCGGCGCGCTGCGTGGCGAGATCGTCATCCGCCGCCATCTCGACGTAGGGATACCAGACGTTGTTCATGCCCATCAGCGCCGCGGCGGTGAGTGCGGCGTTCACATCGGTCTCGGGCAATTCGCCCGAGTTACGAATGGTATCGACCATGAACTTGTTGCTGCTCGCATAAGCGGCGGCCAGCGCTACGCCCAGTGCATCGGCTTTTTCCAGACTCGAGCGCGCAATCGTGCCGTCCAGATTGAGACGCACATCCTTGGCGTAATCGGGAATGCGCTCCTTGATGGTATTCAGGAAATCCATGGTCTGTCCCTCATGAGTCGGGATGTCCGATCGCGCGTCGCCACAAGCGCGTGCGACGATCAGAGCTTCCCCGGAAAAACAAAATCCGCGGCTCGCACCGCGGATCGCTAGAACTTTGAAGCGTGCCGCGCAACGCGACACGCTTCGACCACAACGCCTCAGTTACAGCGTCGCGGCGCCCACCGCACGATTGCACGGGCACAGTTCGTCGGTTTGCAAACCGTCGAGCAGACGCAACACTTCGTCCGGATTGCGACCGACGTTCAGGTTGTTCACCGAAACGTGCTGAATGGTGTTTTCCGGATCGACGATGAAGGTCGCGCGCAGCGCAACGCCTGCGGTTTTTTCACGAATACCGAGTTGGTCGACCAGCGAACCGGTCGTATCGGCGAATTGCCAGTGGTTCAGGCTCTTCAGGTCCGGATGCTCACGGCGCCAGCCCAGTTTGCTGAATTCGTTGTCGGTTGAACCGGCCAGCACGACCGCGTCGCGATCTTCGAAATCCTTGGTGAGCTTGGCGAAGCCGACGATTTCGGTGGGGCACACGAAGGTGAAATCCTTCGGGTAGAAGTAGAGGATTTTCCACTTGCCCGGGAAGGATTTTTCGTTGATCTCTTCGAATGCCGACTGGCCCTTCTCTTCATGCTGATTGAAGCCGGGCTTGACGCCGACGACGCTGAATGATTCGAGTTTGTCGCCTACAGTTTTCATTAATGCGTGATTCCTTACGTTGAATACAACAGGTGCTGCCAAAAAACGAATGCTTAGAATAGGCTATCGACTCAAATGTATCAATCGACGTTCTATATGTGCGCCATAGGAGTCGGCTATTCAAGAAGCAACGTTACAAGCAGCGTGCCCATCGGCGTTTCACCTCATCGCGCTGCATGCGTACAATCCGCGAGTTCCACCGCCGCACACCCAGCGGCGCTCCCCTTCGTCGCCGCTTCGAGATAAACGCTTGAATAAATCCGCCGATTTCGCCGGCCACACGCCCATGATGGTCCAGTATCTCGGGCTGAAAGCTCAGCACCCGGACATGCTGCTGTTTTATCGCATGGGCGATTTTTACGAGCTCTTCTTCGAAGACGCGGAAAAAGCGGCGCGATTGCTCGACATCACGCTGACCCAGCGCGGCGCATCGGCCGGCACGCCGATCAAAATGGCGGGCGTGCCCTATCACGCGGTTGAGCAATATCTGGCGAAGCTGGTGAAGCTCGGCGAATCGGTCGCCATCTGCGAACAGATCGGCGATCCGGCCACATCCAAAGGCCCGGTGGAACGTCGCGTCGCGCGCATCGTCACACCCGGCACATTGACCGATACCGCGCTGCTGGACGACAAGGCGACCAACCTGTTGATGGCGGCGTGCGAAGACGGCGGGATGATCGGACTCGCATGGTTGAATCTGGCCAGCGGCGAATTGCGCGTCCAGGAAGCCAACGCACATGCGTGGATCGCGGAGGTGCAACGGATCGGCCCGGCGGAATTGCTGTTGCCCGATGGCTACGAGGTGCCGCCGTTCGATCAGCATTGCGCGCACACGCGTCTGCCGGTCTGGCATTTCGAACACGACGCCGCACGCACGCTGCTGACGCAGCATTTCAAGACCAAGGATCTGGCCGGCTTCGGTGTTGACGACATGCGCCCCGCTGTCGCGGCCGCAGGCGCCCTGCTCGCCTATGCGCGCAAGACGCAAGGTCAGCCCCTCGAACACGTCGTTGCGCTGCTGCCCGAGCGCAGCGATGCCTACGTGCGACTCGACCCGGCGACACGACGCAATCTCGAACTCACCGAAACGCTGCGCGGCCAACCGGCGCCGACCTTGTGCAGCCTGCTCGATCGCTGCGCCACCGGCATGGGTAGTCGTCTGTTGCGTCACTGGCTGCATCATCCGCTGCGCGATCGCGCCATCGTCAACGAACGACTCGATGCCGTCGCGGAACTCGGCGGCGAGTCAGGCGCCGACGCGCACGCGAAAGTCCACGCCGTGCTGCGCCAGGTTGCCGACGTGGAACGCATCGCCGGGCGGATCGCGTTGAAGTCGGCGCGGCCGCGTGATCTGTCGAGTTTGCGCGATACGCTTGCCGCGCTGCCCGACGCGGTGCGCGCCATCGGCGAAGCAGGTTGCACCAGGCTGCAACACTTGCGTGGCGCGCTCGATGCGCCACCGCACATTCTGGAGCGACTCGCACAGGCGATTGCCACCGAACCGAGCGCCGTGCTGCGCGAAGGCGGCGTGATCGCGCCCGGCTACAGCGCGGAACTCGACGAACTGCGCGGCCTGCAGACCAATGCCGGCGAGTTTCTGGTCGCACTGGAAGCGCGCGAACGCGAACGCACCGGCATTCCGAATCTCAAGGTGGAATACAACCGCGTGCACGGCTTCTATATCGAAGTCACCAACGCGCACACTGAAAAAATTCCGGACGATTACCGTCGCCGCCAGACGCTCAAGAATGCCGAGCGCTACATCACACCGGAACTGAAGAGCTTTGAAGACAAGGCGCTGTCCGCGCAGGAGCGCGCGCTGGCGCTGGAAAAACATCTGTACGAAACGCTGCTTACCGAACTCGCGCCTGCGGTGCCGCCCTTACAGGACATCGCGCGCGCCATCGCCGAACTCGACGTGCTGTCCGCGTTCGCCGCGCTCGCGGTGGAAAAGGATTGGCATCGCCCCGCGCTGGTCGACGACGCGTGCATCGATATCGACGCCGGCCGTCACCCGGTGGTTGAAGAACAGATCAGTGATTTCATCGCCAACGACACGCGCCTGTCGACGACACGCCGCCTGCTGCTCATCACCGGTCCGAACATGGGCGGCAAATCGACTTACATGCGCCAGGTTGCCCTCATCGCCCTGCTCGCGCATGTCGGCAGTTTCGTCCCGGCACGTGCTGCGCGATTGGGACCGATCGACCAGATTTTCACGCGCATCGGCGCGGCCGATGATCTCGCCGGCGGACGTTCGACGTTCATGGTCGAAATGACCGAAAGCGCGAACATCCTGCACAACGCCACTGAACGCAGTCTCGTGCTCATGGATGAAGTGGGCCGCGGCACCTCGACCTTCGACGGCCTCGCGCTCGCCTGGGCGATTGCGCGCCATCTGCTGGAAAAGAATCGCGCCCATACGCTGTTCGCCACGCATTACTTCGAACTGACGCAACTGGCGCAGCAATTCCGGGAGGCGACCAACGTGCATCTCGACGCGGTGGAACACAAGGATCGCATCGTGTTCCTTCATGCG
>DATCWO010000219.1:0-15363 GCA_036566325.1 Burkholderiales bacterium
GCCGCTGATCGCCGAACTGACCGCGCTCGGCCATGTCTTCCGCACGCGCAGCGACAGCGAAGTGATCGTGCATGCGTGGGAAGCGTGGGGCGAACGATGTGTCGAACGTTTTCGCGGCATGTTTGCGTTTGCCGTCTGGGATCGCAATCGTGAAACGCTGTTTCTTGCGCGCGATCGACTGGGCGTCAAGCCGCTCCATTATGCAGTGCTGCCGGATGGCATGGCGCTGTTCGGCTCGGAACTCAAATCACTGCTCGCGCATGGCGCGCTGGCGCGCGACATCGATCCGTGCGCGGTCGAAGAATATTTCGCGCTTGGCTACGTCGCCGACCCGCGCACGATTTTCAAGGGCGTATACAAACTGCCGCCGGCGCATACGCTTTGTATCCGGCGTGGACAACCGATTCCCGCCCCGCGTGAATACTGGGATGTGCGCTTCACGCTCGACAATCGCATCAGCGATGCAGACGCGTTCGTGGAACTCGAAGCGCGACTGAAGGAATCGGTACAGCTGCGGCTGATGTCCGAAGTGCCGCTCGGCGCGTTCCTGTCCGGTGGGGTGG
Source organism: Burkholderiales bacterium (assembly GCA_036566325.1). Lineage (GTDB taxonomy): Bacteria > Pseudomonadota > Gammaproteobacteria > Burkholderiales > SG8-39 > ZC4RG42. The sequence goes on from DATCWO010000219.1 coordinate 564, forward strand.
ATTCGAGTGCGGTCGTGGCAATGATGGCCGGCGTATCGCATGAGCCGGTCAATACCTGTTCCATCGCCTTCGAAGACCCGGTGTACGACGAGAGCAAATACGCCAGGCAGGTGGCGGATCGCTATCGCACCCGTCATTACGTCGAGCAGGTGGGCAGCGACGATTTCGATCTGATCGACACGCTGGCCGGGCTGTACGACGAACCGTATGCCGACAGCTCGGCCATTCCGACCTATCGCGTCTGTCAGCTTGCGCGCAAGCGCGTGACGGTGGCGCTGTCCGGCGATGGCGGCGATGAAAATTTCGCCGGTTATCGTCGCTATCGTCTGCATCTGGCCGAAGAGCGCATGCGCAGTGCCTTGCCGCTGGCGTTGCGCAAATCGGTATTCGGACTGCTCGGGCGCGTCTATCCGAAAGCCGACTGGGCGCCGCGCGTGCTGCGCGCCAAGGCCACGTTCGAGGCGCTGTCGCGCAATGCGGTCGAGGCCTATTTCACCGGCGTCTCGATCGTGCGCGACAACGCGCGGCGCGAGCTGTTCAGCAGCACCCTGCGCGCGCAACTCGGCGGCTACTCGGCGGCGGAAGTGTTTCATCGCCATGCCGCACGCGCCGACGTCGACGATCCGCTCGCCCTGGTGCAGTACCTCGATCTCAAGACCTATCTGGTCGGCGACATCAACACCAAGGTCGACCGCGCCAGCATGGCGCATTCGCTTGAAGTGCGCGAACCGTTGATGGATCACCCACTGGTGGAGTGGCTGGCCACCCTGCCGTCATCGCTCAAGGTGCGCGGGCAGGACGGCAAGTATCTGCTCAAGAAGGCGATGGCGCCGCATCTGTCGAATGAGATTCTGTATCGGCGCAAGCGTGGTTTCGCCGTGCCGCTGGCGCGCTGGTTCCGCGGTCCGTTGCGCGATCGCGTGCGCGCGGCAGTGCTCGGACCGCGCCTGCTCGACACCGGGTTTTTCAATCCGGTGCAGTTGCAACAGCTGATCGATCAGCATCAATCCGGTACTCGCGATCACAGCGCAGCGCTGTGGTCGCTGCTGATGTTCGAAGCCTTCGTGCGTCAGGCCGATCTGGCGATTGACGACCAACCGCTGCGCTACGCGAGTTAGGACGGCACAAGAAAAACATGCGCGACTTCTACACCCGACTGTGTTCGAACGTGATCTTCCCGCTGCACGAGCGTGCCAAGGGGCATCGCAGCGTGGCGATGCTGCGAGAACTGATGCAATCGCAATGGCATGATGCGGAACAACTGGCGCAACTGCGCATCGCGCGGCTGCGCGATCTGCTCGCCTTCGCCGGCACAAACGTGCCGTACTATCGCGACACATTCGCGCGTCTGCATTTCGATCCGTCGCGCGTGACCTCGCTCGACGATCTCGCGCGGCTGCCCTTGCTGACCAAGGACGTGATGCGCGGCGAAGGCGACCGCATGGGCACGGCCGCGGCGGCGAATCTGCCGTGGCGATACACCACCGGCTCGACCGGCGATCCGCTGCGTTTCAAGACCGGCATCGGACGCAAAAGCGCGGATGTCGCGGCGAAATGGCGCGCAACGCGCTGGTGGGATGTCGACATCGGTGATCGCGAACTCGTGTGCTGGAGTTCGCCGATCGAAATCAGCGCGCAGGACCGCGTACGGGATCTGCGCGACGCGGTGCTGCGCAGCACGACCCTGTCCACCATGGCGCTGACGTCGGAGCGAATGGACGAGATCGTCGCACGCATTCGCGCCGTGCGTCCCAGAATGCTGTTCGGCTATACCTCGTCGCTGACGCTCATCGCACAGCATGCGTTGGCGCGCGGTGTCGATCTGACGCAACAGGGCATCAAGGTGGTCTTCGTCACTGCCGAGCGGCTCGATCCGCATCAGCGCGATGCGATCGCGCGCGGCTTTGGTTGCCCGGTGGCCAACGGCTACGGCGGCCGCGATGCCGGGTTCATCGCCCATGAATGCCCGCATGGCGGACTGCATATCACCGCCGAGGATGTCATCGTCGAAATCGTCGACGAGCAGGGGCGCGTGCTGCCGCCTGGCGAGGCCGGCCACGTGCTGGTGACGCATCTGCATTCGCACGATTTTCCCTTCGTGCGCTACAGCAACGGCGACATTGCGGTGCTGGACGATGCGCCCTGTGTGTGCGGACGCGGTTTGCCGCTCATCCGCGAAGTGCGGGGCCGCAGCGCGGAACTGGTTTACGCGCTGAACGGCGCGCGCGTGCATTCCACTTCATTTTCCGCCGGCCTGCGCCAGCTTCCCGGCATGCTGGCCTTCAAGGTGATCCAGGAGACGCTGCAGCGCATCCGTCTGCAGCTTGCCGTGACGCCGCAGTTCGATGCGCCGCGAGCGCTGCCGGACATCGAGCGCCGCTTCCGTCATTTCCTCGGCCCGGTCGACATCGAAGTGGAATTCGTCGAACGGATCGAACCGGAGCCAAGCGGCAAATACGCCTACGTGGTGACGCGCGTGCAAACGCCGCCTCCGCAGCCGCTCGCGCGTTCGACCGATGCGATCGCGAGCGAGGCCTGACAATGCGCATCCTGCACATACTCGACCACTCGCTGCCGCTGCACAGCGGTTATGCGTTCCGCACCATCTCACTGCTGCGCGAACAGCGAGCGTGCGGCTGGGAGACGATCCAACTCACCACGCCGCGTCATGGCGTGCCCAGTCCGGCGATGGAAGAAATCGACGGCTGGACATTCCATCGCACCAGCGTGGCGACGAAACGATGGCACCGCGCGCCCGGCGCGCTCTACCTGGCCGAGATGCACGCCACCGCGCGACGCATCGACGAACTGGTGCGTTGTTACAAGCCGGACGTGTTGCATGCGCATTCGCCCGTGTTGAACGTGCTGCCGGCGATTCGCGTCGGACAGCGACACGACATTCCGGTGGTGTACGAACTTCGCGCGCTGTGGGAGGACGCTGCGGTCGACCACGGCACCACCACGCAAGGCAGCGTGCGCTATCGCATTTCGCGCGCGCTCGAAAGCTATGCGCTGCGTCATGTCGATCACGTCACGACCATCTGCGAAGGGTTGCGTCGCGACATCACGCTGCGCGGTATCGACCCGGCGCGCGTCACCGTGATTCCCAACGCGGTCGATCCGCGCGCCTTTCACCTCGGCGGCACGCCGGATCTCCTGCTGCGCAAACGGCTCGGTCTCGACGGCGCAACGGTGCTCGGTTTTGCCGGTTCGTTCTACTCCTATGAAGGCCTTGATCTGCTGATCGACGCCGTTTCGCAACTCGCTGCACGTCGTCCCGATATCCGCGTGCTGCTGGTCGGCGGCGGCCCGCAGGAAGCGGCATTGCGCAAGCAGGCGCGCGAACTGGGTATCGAAAGCCGCATCATCTTCACCGGTCGCGTGCCGCATGTCGAAGTGCAGCATTACTACGACCTCGCCGATGTACTTGTCTATCCGCGCCGCGCGATGCGGCTGACCGAAATCGTCACGCCGCTCAAACCGCTGGAAGCGATGGCGCAGGGACGCATGCTGATCGCCTCCGATGTCGGCGGGCATCGCGAACTGATTCGCGACGGCGAAACGGGTTTCATGTTCCGTGCGGGTGACGTTTATGCGCTCGCCGCCACCATCGAAGCTGTCCTGGCGCAGCGCGCGAACTGGGAGGGCGTGCGAACGAAGGCGCGACGCTATGTGGAAACGGAGCGTACCTGGGCAAGCAGCGCGGCGCGTTACGTCGAGGTCTATCGCCAGTTGCCGTCGCACGGCCGCGCGGCGATCGGAGTCTAGCCATGTGCGGCATCTACGGCATTTATCAACTCGATGCGGACGCGGCGCCGCGCGAGTTGCTCGCACGCATGGGTGCGGCCACACTGCATCGCGGCCCGGACGATGAGGGCGTATACGCGGATGGGCGCTGCGCGCTCGGCATGCGCCGCCTGTCGATCATCGACCTTGAGGGCGGCCATCAACCGCTTTCGAGTGCGGACGAACGCATCTGGCTGGTATGTAACGGCGAGATCTACAACTACCGCGCCTTGCGTCAAGCACTCGAACCGAAGGGTTATCGTTTCAAGACGCAGACCGATTGCGAAGTGCTGATTGCGCTGTATCAGGAATACGGCGACGACTTCGTGCGGCATCTCAACGGCATGTTCGCCTTCGCGCTGTGGGACGTACGGCGCCAACGCCTGCTCATCGGCCGGGATCGGCTGGGCGTCAAGCCGCTCTATCTTTGTCGCGAAGGGAAGCGCTTCGTTTTTGCCAGTGAAGCGAAAGCGTTGCTCGCGTTGCCCGATATGCGGACCGAGATCGATGTCGCCGCGCTCGATTCGTACCTGCACCTCGGCTACGTGCCCGCGCCGCAGTCGATGTTTCTCGGTATCGAGAAACTTCCGCCCGCGACATTGATGATCATCGAAAACGGGCGCGTGACCGCGCGACGTTACTGGCAGATGCCGCAGCAGATGGATCGCAGTCTGGACGAGCACGAATGGACGGACGCGGTGCGCGCGCAACTGGAAACATCGGTGCGCATGCAGATGGTGAGCGACGTGCCGATCGGCGCGTTTCTTTCCGGCGGCGTTGATTCGAGCGGTGTGGTCGGCTTCATGGCGCGGCACAGCGATCGACCGATCAAGACTTACGCCATCGGCTTCGAAGGCGAGGGCGCAGAAAACTTCTACAACGAGCTGCCTTATGCGCGTCGGGTTGCGCAGCGCTTCGGCACCGAGCATCACGAAATACTGGTGCGCCCCGATGTGGTGAGCCTGCTGCCGCAGCTGGTGTGGCACATGGACGAACCGATCGCCGACACCGCATTCATCACCACCTATCTGGTGTCCGAGTTCGCGCGGCGCGATGTGACGGTGATTCTGTCCGGTGTTGGCGGTGATGAATTGTTCGGCGGCTATCGACGCTATCTTGGTCACCGCTATCAGCGTTATTTCGATCGTCTGCCGGCGTGGGCGCGTCATGCGGCAGTGTCCGCGGCCGATCGACTGCCCGCCGATCGGCACTCGTCGCTGCTCAATCTCAGCCGCTATGCCAAGGGTTTTCTAGCCGGCGCCGAGCAGTCCTTCGAAAACCGCTACCGGTCCTACATCCAGGTGTTCTCGCCCGATATGGCGCACACGCTGCGACAGATCAATGGCGTGACCCGCTGGGACGCGCTGGATGCGGCGTTCGGTCGCGCCTGTTCCGACGATCCGCTTAACCGCATGCTGGTCGTCGATGCCGAAACGCAGTTGCCCGACGACTTGCTGATGCTGACCGACAAGATGTCGATGGCGACTTCGCTCGAATGCCGCGTGCCGATGCTCGATCACGAACTGGTGGAACTGGCCGCGCGCATGCCGGAGAGCGTGAAAATTCGCGGCGGCCGATTGAAGCATCTGCTCAAGCGCTCGCTCCACGACTTGTTGCCGCAGGACATCCTGAAGCGCAGGAAGCGCGGCTTCGGTACGCCGATGGGTGCGTGGCTGAAAAAGGATCTCGCGCCGGTATTGCGCCACGTGCTTTCCGACGATGCGGTCAAGGCGCGCGGCATTTTCCGTTCGGACGTGGTGCGCGATCTCATCGCCGATCACGACGCCAGTCGCATCGATGGCACCGATCGGTTGCTGGCCTTGCTGAACCTGGAAATCTGGGCCCGTCTCTATCTGGATCATCGCAGCCCCGACGACGTGGCCGATGAACTCAGGGCGGTGGCCGCATGAATATTCTTTACGTCTGCCATCGCTTTCCCTTTCCGCCCAAACGCGGCGGCAAGATCCGGCCGTTCAACATGATCAAGCATCTGAGCGCGACGCATGCTGTGACGGTCGCCTCGCTGGCGAGATCGGATGTCGAAGCGAAGGAAGGCGCCGGCATCACCGCGCATTGCGCCGAGTTCCTGATGGGACGCGTCGATAACAGCGTGCAGACCGCGCGCATGGTGGCGCGCCTGCCGACTTTGCGGCCTTCGTCGTTCGGATTTTTTTACTCGCCGGAACTGGCGGAAAAGATTCGCCTGGCCCTGACGCGCAAGCGCTATGACCTGATCTTCGTGCACTGCTCTTCGGTGGCGCCCTATGTCGCGGAGGTGCAGGGCATCCCGAAAATTCTCGATTTCGGCGACATGGATTCGCACAAGTGGCTGGAGTACGCGCAGTACAAGCGCTTTCCGCTTTCGGCCGGCTACTGGTTGGAGGGCCACAAGCTGCTGCGAGAGGAGAAGCGACTGGCGCGCAAGTTCGACCTGTGCACCGCCACCACGCGCGCGGAGTGGGAGACGCTCAACGGCTATGGCGTCGATGTGCCGACCGAGTGGTTTCCCAACGGCGTCGACAGCCATTACTTCGCCCCGATCGACAGCGCCTACGACCCGGACACCGTCAGCTTCATCGGTCGCATGGACTACTACCCGAATCAGGAGTGCATGTTCGAGTTCTGCGCCGTCACATTGCCGAAGTTGCGCGCGCGCCGCCCGAACATCAAGTTGATGATCATCGGCGCCGATCCGTCACCGGCGGTGCGCCGTCTCGGTGAGTTGCCCGGCGTTACGGTGACCGGTTCGGTGCTCGACGTGCGCCCTTATGTACGTTGTTCCGCGCTGATGGTTGCGCCGCTCAACATCGCGCGCGGCACGCAGAACAAGATTCTCGAGGCGATGGCCATGGGCGTGCCGGTGGTCACGAGCCGTATCGCAGCCGGTGGCGTGGATGCTGTGGACGAACAGCATTTCCTGGTTGCCGACAGCACCGATGATTACGTGCGCAAGATTCTGCGCGTGCTCGAAGACGCCGGCGAACGCAAGCGGCTGGCGCGCGCCGGCCGCGCACGCATGCTGTCCCATCACGCCTGGCCGAAATCCATGCAGCGGCTCGATCGCATCATCGATCGCTGCCTCAACGGCGCCACCGCAGGCGCGCTCACCCTGGAAAAGGAAACCGCTCAGTGAAGATCAGCATTTTCGGATTGGGATACGTCGGCGCCGTCTCGCTCGCCTGCCTCGCACGCGACGGTCATCGGGTCATCGGCGTGGATATCGATCAGACCAAGCTCGATCTCATCGCCGCGGGCAAGACCCCGGTGGTCGAAGAGGGCATGGTGGACCTGATGCGCGAAGTGGTCGGCGCGGAACGTGTGACGGTGACGCAGGATGTGACGCAGGCGATCAAGGACAGCGAAATGTCGCTGATCTGTGTCGGTACGCCATCGGCGCCCAACGGCAGTCAGGATCAATCCGCGCTGCTGCGCATGGCCGCCGAACTCGGCGCGGCGATGCGCGAGAAAATCGGCACGCATGTGTTCGTGTTTCGCTCCACCGTGGTGCCGGGCACGGTGGAAGACGTGCTGCGGCCGATTCTGGAGCGCGAGTCGGGCAAGACCGATGGCGTCGATTTCCATATCTGCTTTCAGCCGGAATTCCTGCGCGAAGGTTCGTCGATCAGGGATTACGACAGGCCGCCGTTCACCATCGTCGGCGCCAATCACGCTGAGGCGACTGAGGCATTGCGCGATCTGTTCGGGCATTTGCCGTGCGAATTCATCACCACCTCGGTGCGCGCGGCGGAGACGGTCAAGTATTGCTGCAACAACTTCCACGCCTTGAAGATCACCTTCGCGAACGAAACCGCACGGTTGTGCGAAGCGCTCGATGTCGACCCGTTCGAGGTGATGGAGTTGCTGTGTCGCGACACGCAGCTGAACATTTCCAAGGCGTATCTGAAACCCGGCTTCGCCTTCGGCGGTTCGTGCCTGCCGAAAGATCTGCGCGCGACGAACTATCTGTCGAAAATGCGCGATGTGGAGCTGCCAATGCTCGGCAACATCCTTGCCTCCAATCGCGCCCATCTTGATCATGCGATCGCCAAGATCGCGGCCACCGGCAAACGGCGGATCGGCCTGATCGGGTTGTCGTTCAAAACCGGCACCGATGATTTACGCGAAAGCCCGCTGGTGTTGCTGGCCAAGCATCTGATCGGCGAGGGCATGCAGTTGCTGGTGTACGACCCGGAGGTTCATCTGTCGCGGCTACTCGGCGCGAATCGCCGCTTCATCGAAGAACAGGTGCCGCATCTGGGCCTGCTCATGCGGCCGGATCTGGAAACGGTGGCGCGCGAATCCGATCTGCTGGTGGTCGGCCTCAACGACGCACAGACGCTGGAATCGCTCAGGCGTCATGCGCGCGATGAACACACCATTCTCGATCTGGTGCGCCTGGCCGATCGCGTTGGGTTGCGCGGTCGTTACGTGGGCTTGTGCTGGCAGGCGCCGAGCGGTGGAGGCGATGATGCTCAAGAGCGACGCGCTGCCGCCTGAAGCCGCGCGCACGCGGCGCATCGAAAGCGTGCGGCTGCGCAATGCGCTGCTGCTGCAACCGAGCACGTCTGCCGATTTTTCCTGGACGCCCGCGCAAGTGCCGGCCGGGTTCGAGGTCGAGCGGCGCGCGCCCACGCCGCTGTTTGCTCAGGCCGTTGCTCGTCTCGGCATCGACGAACTGAGCGATTGGGACAAGGCGCGTGCGCTGGCGGCCCATCTCACCGCGTGCGCGCAGGACAAGGGACCGATCCAGTCGGACCTCGCCACGACCTATCGCCGCATACGCGAGGGATACGGCTATTGCGCGGATTTCGCCAAGGTCTATGTCGCGCTCGCGCATGCGGCCGGGTTGTTCGTGCGCCAGTGGGCATTCACGCATAACGGTTTCGGCGGCAACGGCCATGTGCTCATCGAGGTGTATGACCCGTTGCGTGGGAAATGGCTGATGCTCGATGTGTACAACAACTTCTACGCCATCGATGCGGCATCGAATCAGGTGTTGAGCGCATTGGAATTTCGCGACAGCGTATTGGGATTGCGCGCGCCCGCCATCGTGCGGCCGCTTGGCGCGGGGCGTCCGGGATTCATTCATCACGCCAGGCTGCTGGAGTATTACCGGCGCGGCGCGGGCGAGTGGTATCTGATCTGGGGCAATGCGGTCTACTCCGCCGAAAGCAATCCGGTGGTGCGCGCCGCGATCCGTCTGCATCCGGCGGCGGGACAACTGGCGGCAATGTTGTTTCGCGCCTATCCGGGCATTCGTCTGTATGTCACCGCCGGCAACCGGGCGGCGGCCGAAGCGCTAGCGGATCTTGGGCGCAGCGTGCGCCTCGCACTATGGTCCGCCGTCATGCTCGGCGTCGGAGCGGTGGCGATCGCGCTTTTTGCGTCGAGGGCGCCATGAGCTTGCGCTGGGCTTTCGATGCGCTGTCGCCGGCCGGCAAGGGCGGGCGTTTGTCGGTGCTCATTTTCCATCGCGTGCGGCCGCGCAAGGATGCGCTGTTTCCCAACGAGCCGGACGCAGAAGAATTCGAATCGCAACTGGGCTGGATACGGCGGTGGTTCTGCGTGCTGCCGCTGGCCGAGGCGCTGACCCGGCTGCAGACGGGCACACTGCCGGCGCGCGCCGCCGCCATCACCTTCGACGACGGCTACGCGGACAACTGCACCGTGGCGCTCCCGGTTCTGCGCGGGCTCGGTCTGCACGCGACTTTCTTCATCGCGGTCGGTTACCTCGATGGCGGTCGCATGTGGAACGACACGGTTATCGAGGCCGTGCGGGGTGCAAGCGGACCGCAGCTCGACCTGACCGCGCTGCAACTCGGCACGCACCCGATCGCCACGCCGGCGGAACGAAGCGCGGCAATCCAGCGCGTCGTCAGACAATTGAAGTATTACGCGCTGGAGCAGCGCGGTGTGCTGGCGGATGCGCTTGCCGGGCAGGTCGGCGCAAGCTTGCCCGATGACCTGATGATGAGTTCGGCGCAATTGCTCAAGCTTAGGCAGAGCGGCATGGATATCGGCGCGCACACCCTCAGCCACCCCATTCTTGCAAACGTGCCGAACGAGCGCGCCTGGCACGAGATCGTCGAAGGCAAGCGCCGGCTGGAAGCAATCGTGCGCGAGCCGGTGACCCTGTTCGCCTACCCGAACGGCAAGCCCGGCCGCGACTACAACGCGACGCATGTGCGCATGGTGCGCGAGGCGGGGTTCGATGCGGCGTTGTCCACCGCCTGGGGCGCGGCCCGATTCGGCTGCGATCCATTCCAGATTCCGCGCTTCACCCCGTGGGATCGTGCCGCGTGGTCGTATGCGCTGCGCCTGATGCGTAACTTGAGGAGGCCGGATTATGTCGCCGCGTGAGCAAACTGCTCAGCCGATGGCGGGCTCGCGCTCGCCGCGCCGCGTCGGGCTGGTCGGGCCATTGGCACCGCCTGCCGGCGGCATGGCGAACCAGACGCGACAACTTGCGTGGCTGCTGCGGGAAGCCGGGATCGAGGTGGAACTGGTGCAGGTGAATGCGCCGTATAAGCCGGCATGGATCGAGCGCGTGCGCGTGCTGCGCGCAGCCTTTCGGCTGCTGCCCTATCTCGCGCGCCTGTGGCGTTGCGCCGGAACCGTTGATCTCATGCATGTCATGGCCAACTCCGGCTGGGCCTGGCATCTCTACGCTGCGCCGGCGGTGTGGCTCGCGCGCTGGCGCGGCACACCGGTGGTGGTCAATTACCGGGGTGGCAGCGCGGATGCTTTTCTGCAGGCGCAGAAGCGTTGGGTGCGTCCGACTTTGCGCCGCGCAAACTGCGTGGCCGTGCCGTCCGGTTTCCTGCACGCGGTGTTTGCGCGCCACGGCATTAACACTGAGATCGTGCCGAATATCGTCGACTTGGCGCGCTTCTCGCCGACCACGCAGCCGCGTGGTGCCGCGCAGAGTGGTCCGCATCTGATCGTCACGCGCAATCTCGAACCGCTCTACGACGTCGCGACCGCATTGGAAGCGTTGGTGCTGATTCGTGCCGAGGCACCGCACGCACGCCTGAGTATTGCCGGGAGCGGGCCGCTGCGTCATCAACTCGAAGCGCGCTGCCGCGAACTCGGTATCGCGGATGCCGTCCGTTTCACCGGCCGACTCGATCCGGAGGGGATGGCCGCGCTGTATCGCGCGGCCGATGTGATGCTCAATCCTTCGCGCGTGGACAACATGCCCAATTCGGTACTCGAGGCGTTTGCCAGTGGCGTGCCGGTGGTCAGCACGAACGTGGGCGGCATTCCCTACTTCGTGGAGCACGGCAAGACGGCGCTGTTGGTCGCACCCAACGATCCGGCAGCGATGGCACAAGCCGCATTGCGACTGGTGCGCGACCCGTTACTCGCCGCCGCGCTAAGAGCCAATGCGCTATGGGCGACGACCGCCTATAGCTGGCCGAATGTGCGTGCGCGCTTGTTCGAAGTGTATGCGGCGGCGGTGCTGCATGGCGCGCCGCAGCGCCCTCTTTCGCGGGGCGGCGATGCGCCATAAAAGTTTGCAGCGAGCGGTGCAGCGATTGCCTGTTTCGTGTGGCACGGCCGGTGGCCGAGGTCATACAACAATAGCGACCACGGGCGTCTGACGGGAACGAACATCATGCCTATACGCGACATTACCCTTGTATTGTTTGTGCTTGCCGTGCTGCCCTTCGCGCTGTCGCGGCCGTATGTGGGCATCCTGCTTTGGACGTGGATTGGTTTAATGAATCCGCACAAGCTCACTTGGGACTTTGCCTACAACTTGCCGTTCGGCATCGTCAGCGGACTCGCGACGCTGATAGCGATCGTGATCTCTCGCGAGCCCAAGCGACTGCCGCTGCAGCCGCCGGTCATCGCGTTGATTCTGCTGGCGTGCTGGATGGTCGTGACCACCACCTTCAGCATCGATACCGGCTCCGCCCTGCACCAGTGGGAGAAGGTGTTCACCATCCAGGTTTTCATCTTCATCACGCTCGCGGTGATGCAGAGCCGCGAACGGATTCAATGGCTGGTGTGGGTCGCGACCTTGTCCATTGCGTTTTTCGGTATCAAGGGCGGGCTCTACACGCTCACGGGCGGCGGCGGTTACGTACTTGGTCCGCCCGGCGGCTTCACGCAGGGCAACACGGAAATCTCGCTCGCTCTGACCATGACGGTTCCGCTGTTGTGGTATCTGACACTGCAGTCGAGCAACCCCTGGGTCAAGCTCGCGCTCAAGGCGGCCATCGTATTGACCGCGATCGCCGTCATCGGCTCGTACTCGCGTGGTGGTCTGCTCGCCATTCTCAGCATGAGCGTGTTCCTGTGGTTCAAGAGCCGCAAGAAAATCGCCATTAGTTTGATCGTGCTGATGATGGTCCCGGCGATGCTCAGCTTCATGCCGGATACCTGGTTCGAGAAAATGGCGACCATCGAAACCTACCAGCAGGATTCGTCGGCGATGGGTCGTATCAATGCGTGGGGCTTCGCCATCAACCTGGCGCAGGATCGCCCGTTCACCGGCGGCGGCTTCCACGCGTTCACGCGCGAGAATTTCTATAAATACGCACCGATTCCGGAAGATCTTCATGACGCGCACAGCATCTGGTTCGAGATGTTGGGCGAACACGGCTTCATCGGTCTGCTGCTGTTCATCGGCGTCTGGGTGACGGCGTGGCGGGTGGGCAATCGCGTCATCGCACTGACCAAGGGCAACGAAGCGTTGCGCTGGGCGCGCGACCTGGCGGCGATGATTCAGGTCAGCCTGGTCGGCTATTTCGTCGGCGGCTCTTTCCTCGGCCTGGCGTATTGGGATTTTCCCTATGTGCTGATGGCGCTGCTGGTTCTTACGCATGTGGTCGTACAGCGTGAATTGGCACTCGGCGCGGTGCCGCAGGCCGTGGCGCCGGCGCCGCGACCGGCGCTCGAACCGTCCGCGCCCGCCACGGCGGGTGGTTAGCGACGCCGAAAAACCCGCAATGAGCATGACGCCGGCCCGCGCAAACGACGCCCCGCACGACAAACCAGATGTCAACGACGACATCGACTTCCAGCGTCGGGTGTGGTGTTTCGAGCGCGTCGGCTGGACGCTGATGGGGCTGATCGGCCTCGCCGGCCTGCTCGGTCTGCTGGGGGCAGGTTTATTGAGCAGTGCGGAATCGGGCGACGATCGTCTGCGCATCGAGTACCAGCGTTTTCATCGGCACCTGGCGCCAACTGAGTTGACCGCTTATATCGACAAGGCGGCAGTGAAGAACGGCGCGGTGACGCTCGTTTTGAATCAGGGATTCATCGACAAATTCCAAATCGAAGCCATCGTGCCGCCGCCGACACAATGGCAACTCGCCGGCGATGACATGCAGCTGCGCTTCCTTGCGGCCGATTTCGCGGCGCCCGCCACGGTGCGGTTCTATCTCAAGGCACAAGGGTACGGTCCGGCGGCGATCGCGATCGGACTTGAGGGCGCAACGCCGATCGCCTTGCGACAGTTCATCTACCCCTAGGCGGCGCGACATGGATGCCGTATTACGCGCCATCGCGGTCTATCTTGTACTGTTGCTCCTGTTTCGCGTTGCCGGCCGACGTACGCTGGCGGAAATCACCACCTTTGATTTCGTGCTGCTGCTCATCATCGGCGAGGCCACACAGCAGGCGCTGCTCGGCGAAGACTTCTCCGTGACCAACGCCGTCATCGTGATCGCGACACTGCTCTTCATCGATGTGATGTTCTCGCTGGTGAAATCGCGTTCGAAGAAAATGGAAAAGGTGCTCGACGGCGTGCCGACCATCGTGGTCGACAATGGCCGCTGTCTGACCGAACTGATGAAGAAGGCGCGTGTGGACGAGGACGACGTGATGGAAGCCGCGCGGCGCCTGCAGGGCATCGAGCGTATCGATCAGATCAAATATGCGGTGCTCGAAGTGAACGGCGGCATCACCATTATTCCCTATCGCTGAACGTGCGATGTTCGCTGTCCTCGGCAACCGGCCGGCTTTGCGCTAGTCCGCTTCGTCTTTGAGCATCTGTCGTAGTTCTTCGCGCAATTCCGGCGTCGAGGCATGGCCGTGTACCGAGACCGCGTGTTCAGTGGCGGCGCTCAACACTTCGTCTTCCGTACCCGAAATCTTGAGCGAGCAGTTGGTGGCGCTGGGATACAGCCGGCAATCGATTGACTTGCGCGGCGCGGATGTGGCGGTTTGCATGGCGCACCTCCAGATGGTGGAGCGCTCTAAATGTAGTCGCCGCGGCGGGACATTCAAGCTGAAGTTTTGCGTCGCTCTGCAGCGACAAGGCTGTTGTTCGGTATATACGTTGCTGCCTCTAAGCGTGACCAACCGGAGGCATGTCATGCAACAGCGGGAAAAAATCAATCTGACGCGCGTGGATCGATGGGGTTATGCAGTAGGTGGGTTGGCGCTGGTCGGTTGGGGCCTACGTCGCCGTAATGTTGCCCGCAGCGGCGCGGCTGGCCTTGGCAGCTGGCTGCTGTATCAGGCGTACACCGGGTATAACCCGATGTTCACCCCGCTCGGTATACGCGTGAATCGCGAGCCGAGTGAAGCGGCTGCGATCGAAACGATCGTTCTTGATCAGGCGATTACCATCAACGCTTCGCGGGATGAGCTGTATCGCTTTTGGCGCGATCTGAAAAATCTGCCGAACTTCGCCCCGCGCGTGTCGCGAGTCGAAGTGCTCGATGAGCACCATTCTCGTTGGTACATCGAGGCGATGAACGGCCGCGCGGCGGTGTGGGAATCGGAAATCACACGTGACGAGTCTGGCAGCGAAATCGCTTGGCGCTCGACGCACAACGCCGCATTGAATCACTTTGGCAGGGTGCAGTTTCGCGATGCGCCGGGCGGCCGCGGCACGGTGGTGGCCCTGCATCTCGAATACGTCTCGCCGGCCGGCTCGCTTGGCGTGGCGATGGCGCGTATGACTGGTCAGGCTCCCGAGCGTTATGTCACGGACGCGTTGCGGCGTCTGAAGCAACTTGTGGAAATCGGAGAAGTCGTCACGACGTACGGGCAATCG
>DATCWO010000313.1:0-3215 GCA_036566325.1 Burkholderiales bacterium
GATTCAGGTTCTTCAACACGTTATTTCGTTCGCATCACTCGCGGGCATGCGAGCGCTCGCTGCGGCGCTCCGGACGCAGCACATCGAGATTGTGACGCAGGATTGGACTACTCGACCTCAGCGGAGGCGATCGCCGCGCGCATTGTGCGTTAGATATGACGAATCCACGGTTTGCGTTATAACGCACGCCAAAAGGCAACCGTTGTGCCGGGCGTACGAGCAGGCGAGTACGGCCCGCGACCGCCGTACTTGCCTGTGCGGCGCGGTGATCGCCCTAAATCGCGCGATACGTCGCTTGCGAGTAGGGGCTGAGTGTGCGCTGTGGAAGCAGATCGCTGTGCGACGGCATCTTTTTGATGCTTTCAGTGAGCACAACGAGTTCCGCCACCGACTGCACTTCGAGCTTGTGCATCACGCGCGAACGATGTGCTTTGATTGTACGTTCGGTAGTGCCCAGCTCCGCTGCGATCTGCTTGTTGCGCAAACCGCGCACGAGGCCGGTCAGTACTTCGCGCTCGCGTCGCGTCAACCGTTGATAGCGCATGAGCTTCGATGCGTTGGATGCGACATCGAGACGGATGGCATCGCTGCGTGCCAGTGCGCGTTTGACGGCCGCGATGAGTTCATCGGTCGACACCGGTTTGATGAGAAAGTCTTCTGCGCCCGCCTTGATGGCGGTGACGGTCGCGCGCACGTCGGCGTGTGCGGTAACGAAGACGATCGGCAGGACATTCAGGCGACGCTGCAGTTCAGCCTGCAGTGCGAGTCCGTCGAAGCCGGGCATGCGCACGTCCAGCAGCAGGCAGTCGGCCTTGCTGCGATCGCTGCGCAAGAAGGCTTCGGCCGAGTCGAACAGTGTGACCTCGTAATCGAGCACCTGGAGCAATCGGCCGACCGCGCTGCGAAAGGATTCGTCGTCGTCGACGACGTAGATGATTTTGCGTGTCATAACACCCCCACTGCAGGTAGTTCGAGTGCAAGCTGAGCGCCGCCCATGGGCGAACGGAAGACGTTGATACGCCCGTTGTGTGCTTCGACGATGCGCTTCGATATGGCCAGGCCCAATCCAACGCCCTGATTCTTGGTGGTAAAAAATGGCTCGAAGATGCGCGCCCTGGCGTCTTCCGGAATGCCGACCCCGGAATCGCTGACTGAGATGCGCACGCCGTCATCGTTCCTGCGTGTGCTGATGATGACGCGGCGCACTGTGCTGTCGTCGGGAATGGCATCCATCGCATTGCGCAGTAGATTGAGCACAACCTGCTGCAACTGAATGCGGTCGCCGCTAATGGTCGGGATGCCCGCGCCGAGGTCAAGGGTGACTTCCACATTCCGATGCGCCGCTTCCCGGGCGTTCATGTGGGTCACCTCGGCGATCAACGCGTTCACATTGATTGGCGCGGGAGTGCATGCGTTTTTTTGGTAAAGCGCGGTAATCCGTCGCATCACGTCCGAGGCACGCTGGTTGTCACGCACAATGGCCTGGAGCGCTTGATGTGCCTCTTCGATTTGCGGCGGTTTTTGTGCGAGCAGCAACGTAACCGCTTCTGCGTTGGTGAGAATGGCTGCGAGCGGCTGTCCCAGTTCATGCGCGATGGCGGCGGACATTTCGCCAAGCGCTGCGACGCGGTTTACTTGATGCAGCTCCGCCAGCCGCAGCCTGGCGTTCAGTTCCGCTGTGCGCCGACGACGGCGCTCTATCAGCAAAAGTACGATCAGGAATGCCTGTAACAGGACCGCCGCGACGGCGACGAAGAACTCCGGACGATACTGTTGCAAGCTGGAAATGATGCGCGCTTGCGTTTCGGTCTGCGGCGGCGAGCACCGGGCGGTGCGCCAGCGACTACGCAGCGGCTGGTTGAATGATGTGGCGAGAGCGATCGACAGGCCGGCAGCAAGGCTGTTGTCGACTCGCTCAGAGAACCGCCCGAAGGAGGTCCTTCTTAATTCGTCTGCCGGCGCTACGGTTTCAGCAATCGAGCCACATGCGCTCCACGATGGGCCGCATGTCAGCAGCAGGATGATCAGCAACAGGATGTAATAGTTTCTATTCCCATGGCTGAGCGGTTCGCATTCGGATCTGCCAAGCGGGCTTGAGACCGTGCTTGGTGCGACGATGGTATTCATCGCCCGCCCCGCAGGCGCGTTCGACAGACTGATGTGACAAAAACGACGAGTGAGCACATAAGCAAGACGCGCTGTGACGCTCCACGATCAACACCGCAATGGAAGCGCGCCGCTGCGACTCGAATCGCCATGTCGATGGCGGTCGAGCATGGGCCTGTTCATGACAAGCGGCGCTGCACCACGATGCAGCAGTGTCAGCGCTTGCTCGCCGTCACAGACAGAATTTCCGCGAGAAGGCGCGCGATAGCGAGGCGCCGGCTGCAAGTAATACGCCCGGCGTCGGTGCCGGCCACGTGTGCCGTGCGTTTGATGGCGCTGCTAAATCGTGGCGTCTATTGCTTGGGACAGTTCGCTGTTGTCGGCGTCAACGGACTTGCGACGCGCCTGTGTCTGCACCACACATTGCTCGATGCGGCCGAACGGTGAATCGCGTGATGCATCGTGCATGTCGATACCGACACGATCGCCGAAGCTCAGGAACGGGGTGATGTTTTCATTCTGTTGAGAGTGCTCGAGGGCACGTTTTTCCGCGATCGAACACGTGCCTACCGATGCCTCGCGGTTGGAGACGGCGCCGGAGCCGATGATTGTTCCGGCGCTCAAAGGATGCAGTCGCGCGGCGGCAGCGATCAAGGTGGAGAAATCGAACTGCATATCGTTGCCCGCATTCGGGGCTCCCAACTCGATGTCATTGATGCGCACTTCGAGCGCGAGATGCAGTCTGCGGCCGTCCCATGCCGCGCCGAGTTCGTCGGGCGTGACGGCCACGGGCGAGAATGCAACTGCGAGTTTGCTGTGGAATAAGCCCGCCCCGCGTGTCAATTCATCCGACACCAGTTCGCGCGCCGTCCAGTCGTTGGCGAGCATGAACAGGCGAATGTGTTCGCTCGCCCGTTCGCGCTTGACGCCTTGTGGGACATCGCCGGTGACGATGGCGATTTCCGCTTCGAGATCGAGGCCGAGATCGGCCGATTCGACGGCAATGTCGTCGCGCGCGCCGAGCAGATGGTCGGACCGCCCCTGCACTAACCACGGTTCCTTGCGACTGTCGACGGGCATGGCCATGCCGCGCGCCTTGCGCAGCCGTT
>DATCWO010000017.1:0-3060 GCA_036566325.1 Burkholderiales bacterium
GTCCTCGATATTGACGATCGCGCCGCGATCATCGATGAACGCGACCGATAGCGGCACATAGGTGTTGCGCATCCACATGCAATGGCGGCCCTCTTCCGGAAAAACGAACACCATGCCGTGATTGCCGTCCAGCGTCTTGCGGTGCATGAGGCCGCGCATGCGCGTGGCATGCGTGGTCGCCACTTCCGCCTGGATGAGATGGACGCCGGCGGTCAAGCTGATGGGCTTCACATCGCTCGCCGTTGCGAAATTCGCGCCGCTTAGCAACAGCGCAGCACATAACCATGACTTCATCGCTTTAATCATTCGATTTTCCGCATGTTCGTTAAATGTCCGGCACGGGCGTTGGCGCGTGTTTTACCGCATTTCCGGCTCCAACGCTGCCCAGCGCCATTGTCCCGGAGCAAGACCATCGACGCGCCAGGGTCCGATCGCGACACGAATCAAACGCAACGTCGGCAGACCGACCTTGGCCGTCATGTGGCGCACTTGGCGATTCTTGCCCTCGCGCAACACGATTTCCAGCCAACCGGTAGGAATGGCCTTGCGAAAGCGGATGGGCGGATGCCGCGACCATAGCCCCTCAGGCTCGGCCATCCCGCGCACTTCCGCCGGCCGGGTGACGAAGTCGCCCAGATCCACGCCCGCCCGCAGGCGCTCAAGTTGCGCCTCCTCGGCCACGCCTTCCACTTGTGCCCAGTAGGTCTTCGGCAGCTTGTGGTGCGGGTCGGCAATGCGCTGCTGCAGGCGTCCGTCATCGGTCAGCACCAGCAATCCTTCACTGTCGGCGTCGAGCCGACCGGCCGCATAGACGTTCGGCACGTCGATGTAATCGGCCAGACAGGGTCGATCGCCCTCGCGTGTGAACTGGCACAACGCTTGATAGGGCTTGTTGAAGAGCATGACGCGTGCCGCGGCTTGCATGGGTTTAGAGTCGCCATGCGGCTCTGTTAAAATTTCGCGCCCTGCAATGCGTTTCGCACGCGGTTGAGCGTTCATGCTGCGCATCGGCACCCCCATCAAACCGTTTACAGGAGTCTCCCCGTGGCAAAAATCAAGGTGCAAAACCCGATTGTCGAAATGGACGGGGATGAAATGACGCGAGTGATCTGGCAACGCATTCGCGACCAGTTGATCCTGCCCTACCTCGATATCGAACTCAAATACTTCGATCTCGGCATCGAAAGCCGCGATCGCAGCAATGACCAGATCACCATCGACGCCGCCAACGCCACCAAGCAGCACGGCGTCGCGGTCAAGTGCGCCACCATCACGCCGGACGAAGCGCGCGTGAAAGAATTCAATCTGAAGCAGATGTGGAGAAGCCCGAACGGCACGATCCGCAACATTCTCGACGGCACGATTTTCCGCGAACCGATCATCTGCAAGAACGTGCCACGTCTGGTGCCGCACTGGGACAAGCCGGTGGTGGTCGCGCGTCATGGTTTCGGCGATCAATATCGTGCCACCGAGCACAAGTTCGACGGCGCCGGCACGCTGAAGATCGTGTTCCAGCCGGCCGACGGCAGTACTCCGGTGGAAAAGGAAGTGTTCAAGGCCCCCGGCGCGGGTATCGCCATGGCGATGTACAACCTTGACGACTCGATCCGCGGCTTTGCGCGCGCGTGCTTCAACTATGCCAAGCAGCGCAACTATCCCGCCTACCTGTCGACCAAGAACACCATTCTCAAGACCTACGACGGGCGCTTCAAGAATATCTTCCAGGAGGTCTACGACGCCGAATTCCGCAAGGATTTCGAGGGCGCGGGGCTCAGCTACGAACACCGCCTAATCGACGACATGGTCGCCTCCAACCTCAAATGGACGGGCGGCTATCTGTGGGCCTGCAAGAATTACGACGGCGATGTGCAATCCGACACAGTTGCGCAGGGTTACGGTTCGCTCGGACTGATGACCTCGGTGCTCATGTCACCCGACGGCAAGACGGTGGAAGCGGAAGCGGCACACGGAACCGTCACGCGCCACTATCGGCAACATCAGCAAGGCAAGCCGACATCGACCAATCCGATCGCGTCGATTTTCGCCTGGACGCGCGGCCTGCAGTATCGCGGGCGCATGGACGGCACGCCGGAAGTGGTCAAGTTTGCCGATGTGCTGGAAAAGGTTTGCGTCGACGTCGTGGAATCCGGCCGTATGACCAAGGATCTGGCGATCCTGATCCGCCCCGATCAGCCCTTCCTGACGACCGAGCAGTTCATGGACGCAGTGAACGAGGAACTCAAGCGCCGCATGGCTTGAATTTCGGCGTTGTGGACCCATATAAAAAAGCCTCGCCGAATACGGCGAGGCTGATAATTTTTTGTGGGCAAGATTCTGCCCGGCGCGGTGTTAGCCCGCTGATTGGATATTCGATGCCTGCTTGCCCTTGGGGCCTTGCGTGACTTCGAACTGAACCTTCTGGCCTTCCTTCAGCGTCTTGAATCCGTTCATCTGGATCGCGGAGAAATGCGCAAACAAATCTTCGCCGCCGTCATCTGGAGTAATAAAGCCGTATCCCTTTGCGTCATTGAACCACTTAACCGTACCGGTTGGCATAGCCCCTTATCCCTCAAAATTAACAACCGGGGATTCCCCCTCCTATGCTGTACTTCAAGACAGCTGTGGGACGCAAAACGACCTCATTACTGCTTGAAAAACAAACACACGCGCCTTTTACGCGGTTTGCGGAACCCCGTCAAGCATCGACTGTCAAGGCTAGGTTGTGGTCGTTGCACCGTCCTTTAACAGTAGCTACGATACGAATAGAGGCTCCAAGAGTGTGCGCTGATGCGCGCCGGTACTCAGCTTGCTGAGATGTGGAGCAGTTGCAGCAGACTGTTGAGAACGTATGGCAACCCGATCGGGCGAAGGTACAGTCCTTGAAACGAGCAAGAGCAAGGTTGCGCCGCCGCCGCTGTTCAAAGTTATCCTGCTGAACGACGACTACACACCGATGGAATTCGTGGTCGTCGTCTTGCAAACCTTCTTCTCCATGGATCGGGAGCGGGCCACGCAGGTGATGTTGGCGGTCCATCGTGAAGGTATGGGCATTTGCGGCGT
>DATCWO010000130.1:0-2963 GCA_036566325.1 Burkholderiales bacterium
CGTTTTTCCGCACATGGTGATTCCGTTGTTCGTGGGACGTCCGAAATCCATCAAGGCGATGGAAATCGCGATGGAGGCGGGGAAAAGCATTCTCCTGGTGGCGCAGAAGTCGGCCGCCAAGGACGAACCCGCGCCGGAAGACATGTACGAGATCGGTTGCGTCTCGAACATTCTGCAAATGCTCAAGCTGCCCGACGGCACTGTGAAAGTGCTGGTGGAAGGCAGCCAGCGCGCGCGTATCAGCGCAATCACGGACGAGCGTACTCATTACGCGGCCAGCGCCACGCCGGTACCGCATGATGAGATCGACAATACCGAAGTCGAAGCGATGCGCCGTGCGCTCGTCGCGCAGTTCGATCAGTACGTCAAACTCAACAAGAAAATCCCGCCCGAGATTCTGACCTCGCTGTCGGGCATCGAAGAAGCCGGCCGTCTCGCCGACACCATTGCCGCACATCTGCCGCTCAAACTCGAGCAGAAGCAGAACGTGCTGGAGATGTTCGATGTGAAAGAGCGGCTCGATCATCTGCTGGGCCAACTCGAAGCCGAAATTGACATCCTGCAAGTCGAGAAGCGCATTCGTGGACGCGTCAAGCGTCAGATGGAAAAGAGCCAGCGCGAGTACTACCTGAACGAGCAGGTCAAGGCGATTCAGAAGGAACTCGGCGAAGGCGAAGAGGGTGCGGATCTCGAAGAGATGGAGAAACGCATCAAGCTTGCGCGTATGCCGAAGGAAGCGCGCTTGAAGGCCGAAGCGGAGGTGAAGAAGCTCAAGCTAATGTCGCCCATGTCCGCCGAGGCGACTGTGGTGCGCAACTACATCGACACGCTGGTCGGCCTGCCGTGGAAAAAACGCAGCAAGGTGTCCAGGGATATTCCGGCCGCCGAGAAGGTGCTCGACAAGGATCACTACGGTCTGGAAAAGGTCAAGGAACGCATCCTTGAATATCTGGCCGTGCAGGCGCGCGTCGAAAACGTGAAGGCGCCGATTCTGTGTCTGGTCGGCCCGCCCGGCGTAGGTAAGACTTCGCTCGGTCAGTCGATCGCGCGCGCGACCAATCGCAAGTTCGTTCGCATGTCGCTCGGCGGCGTGCGCGACGAAGCGGAAATCCGTGGCCACCGCCGTACGTACATCGGCTCCATGCCCGGCAAAATCCTGCAGAACATGGGCAAGGTGGGCGTGCGCAATCCGCTGTTCCTGCTCGATGAAGTCGACAAGATGGGCCAGGACTTCCGCGGCGATCCGTCATCGGCGCTGCTCGAAGTGCTCGATCCCGAGCAGAACAGCACCTTTGTCGATCACTACATCGAAGTCGAGTACGACTTGTCGGAAGTAATGTTCGTCGCCACGGCGAACACGCTCAACATCCCGAGTCCGCTGCTCGATCGTATGGAAGTGATTCGTCTGTCGGGCTACACCGAGGACGAGAAGGTCAACATCGCCATGCGTTATCTGCTGCCCAAGCAGATGAAGAACAACGGTGTGCGGGAAGAGGAGTTGACCGTGGCGGAAAGCGCCATCCGTGACATCGTGCGTTACTACACGCGCGAAGCCGGTGTGCGCAGCCTCGATCGCGAGATTTCGAAAATCTGCCGCAAAGTGGTCAAGAGCCTGCTCGTCAAGCCGAGCGAGAAGAAGATCACCGTGTCGGCGCGCAATCTCGACAAGTTCCTCGGCGTGCGTCGTTACACCTACGGCATTGCGGAAAAGGAAAATCAGGTCGGTCAGGTCACCGGTCTCGCATGGACCGAAGTGGGCGGCGAATTGTTGACTGTCGAAGTCGCCGTCATGCCCGGCAAGGCGAAGATCACCACGACCGGCAAGCTCGGCGAAGTGATGCAGGAATCCGTGCAAGCTGCGTTGTCGGTGGTGCGCAGTCGTGCGCCTCGTCTGGGCATCGCCGAAGAGACGTTCCAGAAAAACGATTTGCATGTGCACTTGCCCGAAGGCGCGACGCCGAAGGATGGACCGAGTGCGGGTATCAGTTTGTGCACCGCAATGGTCTCGGCGTTGACCGGCATTCCGGTGCGCGCGAATGTCGCGATGACGGGTGAAATCACGTTGCGCGGCGAAGTGCTGATCATCGGCGGTCTGAAGGAAAAATTGCTGGCCGCGCATCGCGGCGGCATCAAGACCGTGCTGATTCCCGAAGAGAACGTGAAGGATCTGGTCGATATACCGGACAACGTCAAGAACAAGCTGGAAATCCTTCCGGTGAAATGGATCGACCAGGTGCTGGAAATTGCGCTGGAGCGTGCGCCTGCGCCGCTTGCAGTGCCTGAATCCGGTACCGTTCCTCCCGTGGCGGAAGACAATAAATCAACGTCCACGGTTATCACGCATTAAGGAGCGTCTGATTAAGTGCCGAGGATCAAACAACCTTAATCGGAGCTTCCTTAAGCTTTAGTCGGTTTCAATGCCGGCGACCATGAGGTTGACCGGCATTGTTTTGCCGAAGAGGCGAGTAACCTCTTTGTCGGAGCGGCGTGTAACCGAACGCCATTCGAGATTGTTGCGGGGACGGCAGCGTGTGGCGCTTGAGGGTGTGCCGGGTTCTTCCAATTCATACAACAGTACATAGGAGACGGTAGTGAACAAAACCGAAATGATCGATTACATCGCAGAGTCGGCGGATATCTCCAAGGCGGCGGCGCAACGCGCGCTCGACGCGACGGTTGCGAGCATTCAGAACTCGCTCGCCAAGGGCGGCATGGTGACGCTGGTGGGCTTCGGCACCTTCTATGTCGGCGATCGCGCGGCACGCAGCGGACGCGATCCGCGCACCGGCAATACGATCGAAATCAAGGCAGCCAAAGTACCCAAATTTCGTGCTGGAAAAGCCCTAAAGGATGCATTAAACTAGCGCTCCTTCGTAACACCGGATTGCTGTACCGGATAACGCGAGGGGTGCTTAGCTCAGCTGGTAGAGCGTCGCCCTTACAAGGCGAATGTCGGCGGTTCG
>DATCWO010000236.1:0-6535 GCA_036566325.1 Burkholderiales bacterium
CCATCGTGGCGCTGGACAATCGCGAGCGCGAAAGCTTCTACATGGAAGCGCGTAAATGACTGCGCTCGGTCGTTTACTCGTCGTCTCGCCGCATCTTGATGATGCCGTGTTCGCCTGCGGCGGCGTGTTGGCGTCGTACCCTGGTGCAACGGTGCTCACGGTGTTCGCAGGAGACCAACCACCCGATCAATCTCTCACCGACTGGGATCGCGACTGTGGATTTGCCGAAGGCGACGACGTGATGCGTTCGCGTCGGGCGGAAGACGAGGCAGCGCTCGAACTGCTTCACGCCACACCGATCCGACTGGCATTCCTCGACGCGCAATATGCGGCCACACCGTCCATCCCGACACTCGCGCGAGTGCTACACGACGAAATCGCCCGTATTCAACCCGACACGCTGATGTTTCCGCTCGGCCTGTTTCACTCCGATCACTGCGCCGTGCATGAAGCAGTGCTGCATTTGCTGCAGCATTTCACAGGCGCCTGCTATGCCTACGAGGATGCGCTGTATCGCCGGCTCGACGATCGTCTGGACGAACGCCTCTCGCTTTTGCGACAGGCCGGCTGGAGAACAACCCGACTGACATTCCCCACATCAGCGCACGCGCTCACGCTGAAGCGCCAAGCGGCGCAATGCTATCGCTCACAGCTTGCGGGACTCGCTACGCCGGGACGTCCTGGCCTTGCCGACATCGAACAGCCCGAAGCTTATTGGCAAATCCGGCATATCGAGTCCGCGCACGCAGGGAGTCGATGATGCATCACGTTTCGATCATCGTACTGACGCACAACCGCAGACATGAGCTATTGCATACGCTTGATAAACTCCACGGCCTCGAAGCACCGTACGCGATTTATGTGGTCGATAACGCATCCACTGATGACAGCGCCGCAGCGGTGCTCGAACGCCACCCCGATTGCCGGGTCATTCGATTGCGCCGCAACATCGGCGCAGCGGGGCGCAACGCAGGCGTGGCTGCGGCGCGGACGCCCTATGTTGCGTTTTGCGATGACGATACCTGGTGGGCGCCGGGCGCACTGGCCCGCGCATCAAACGTGATGGATTCCTTTCCGCGCCTGGCCGCACTGACCGCGTGCGTACTGGTGGGTAGCGAGGCACGTATCGACCCCGCGTGTGCGCGCATGGCACGCAGCCCTTTGCCGAACGAACTCGGCGTGCCCGGCACCGCGGTGCTCGGCTGCCTGGCCGGCGCCTGCATCATGCGCCGCAGTGCGTTCATGGAAGTCGGCGGCTATCAACCGCGTTTTTTCCTTGGCAAGGAAGAAGCGCTGCTCGCGCTCGACCTGATGGCGGCCGGGTGGAACATGGCTTATATCCCCTCCGTCATCGTGCATCACCATCCGTCCGCCGCGCGCGATGCGACGGTGCGTCGTCGGCTGTTGCTGCGCAACGGTCTGTGGTGTGCCTGGTTGCGCCGTCCGTGGAAAAGCGCGGCGCACGAAACCGCACGATTGATGCGTACTGCGATGCTCGATCCGGCCGGACTGCGTGGCGCTGCCGAAGCGTTGGGCGCCATGCCTTGGATATTGCGCAATCGGCGCGTAATTCCACCGCGCGTGGAGCACGCGCTTCAATTGGTGCAGCACGATTGATGCGCGCCAAAAATCGTCTCACTTCAACTCCGGGACTCATCCGATGAATGAAGCCAGCTGCACCACACCGCGCCTTTCGACAGGCATCGCCGGCCTCGACACCATCCTGGGGGGCGGCCTGTTCGAGCACGGGATGTACATGATCGAAGGCCCGTCTGGCGCCGGCAAAACCATCCTGTCGGCACAAATGTGCTTTCACCATGCGCGCGCGGGGAAAAAAATTCTGTACGTCACGCTGATCGCCGAATCGCACGGAAAACTGATCAATAACCTGCGCGCGTTCGATTTCCTCGACGACAGTCTGATTCCGGATCGGCTGATTCTGACCAGCGGTTATCAGGAGCTCAAGTCGGCCGGATTGAGCGGCCTGCTGCAACTCATCGCCCATGCAGTAGCTGAGCACCGGCCCGCCATTCTGGTCATCGACGGTTATCGCAGCATTCATACATTGACGCAGGAACCCGGCGCAGTAGCGGAGTTCGTCTACGAGCTGAGCACGCTCATTACGACGACGAAATGCCTTTGCCTGCTGCTCTCGCCGCGCGACGTGTCCGAGCAATGGACGGAAAAAACCCTGATGGATGGAGTGATCGAACTGGATCGCCACTCGGTCGGCATGCGCAGCATGCGCGAATTGGAAGTACACAAGATGCGCGCATCGGCACAAATCGAAGGTCGGCATGTCTTCACGATCGGTTCGGCCGGGATCACCGTATTCCCGCGCCTGGAAGCGGCCGTCGTGTGCACGAGCGCAGCGGAAGAGGACGCGCGCGTGGCATTCGGCATCGAGGGCTTCGACGACATGCTTTCCGGCGGCATCGTGCGCAACAGTGTGACGTGCCTGCTCGGCCCGCCCGGTTCGGGCAAGACGATCATGGGCTTGCACTTCCTCAATCAGGGCACAATGCTGAACGAACCTTCACTCTATTTCGGCTTTCACGAATCGCCCCCGCGATTGCTCAGCAAGGCGGCCAAACTCAATATGCAACTTGGCGCCGCATATGCCGCGGGAACCTTCGAGATCATCTGGCAACCGGTACTCGAACACCGTATGGATGAACTGACCTCTGCGCTGCTCGACACCGTTCGCAGGCGCAATGTACGGCGCATCGTGATCGATGGTCTGAAAGGGTTTCTGCAAAGTGCCATACGGCCCGAACGGATCAGCATGTTCTTCAATGCGCTAATTGGAGAATTGCGTCGCATGCAAGTTACAACCATCTATACCGAGGAAATTCCGCTTTTCGCCGGGGAAATCGCTCCGTCCATGTTCTCCGTATCCGCGCTCGCGGAAAATATCGTCCTCGTCCGCCATATTCAGCGCGAAGCGACGATGCGGCGCACGATCGCGGTGATCAAGCAGCGCGAGAGCGCACATGATCTCGGCGTGCGCGAATTCTGGATCGAAAACCGCGGTATACGCGTAGCGCCGGACAGCGGCAGTGCGCAAGCGTTTCTGACGGAGCGCTAGGCATGCCTGCCAATTCCCGCAGCAGCGAGGCATCGCCCGCGATGAAAAGCATCCTCATCGTGGATGACGAATTCGACGTGCGTGCCATTCTCGAATTGATACTCGGCATGCAGAACTACGATGTCGTCACCACGCCCAGCGCGCTGCTGGCGCTGGAAAAAATCACGCAGGAGCGGCCCGCACTGATTCTGACCGACTGGATGATGCCGGTGATGGACGGCATCGAGTTCTGTAAACGGGTGCGTTCCAATTCGGCATGGCGGGAGGTGCCGATCATCATGATGAGCGCCGCGAGCGAACCGACGGATCGAAACGAAGGCTTGTGGAACGCTTATCTGCACAAGCCGCTGGACATGGACGACCTGTTGCGCGTAGTGAATCAAGAGATCGGCGACTGAATGCGGCCATCAGGTTCTGCGCGTGGGGACGGCGGCCGAACCCGGCTGATTCGTCGCCGGTAGCGTGTAGTGCTCCTCCACTGCCTCCCTCACCCGCAGTCGACTGTCTTGTGGCGATAAGGCATCGTCCTGTTCGATCTCGCGCACCTGTCCCGCCAGGTCATCGTCCTTGACGCAATCCTGCATCCAGCGTGAATAGTCTCCCTGGCGCAGATGATGCAGCCATGTTTCATCGTCGATACCTTCCGCCAACTGAGTGAACAGCATCAGGTTCTGCGCGCGCAGATTCAACTTTTCGGACGGACCACGGAAATAGAAACTGCGGTCCGGCGGCAGTTCACCCTCCGCATACTTGCGACGATGACGACGACGTTCGGTGTGACTCGGCTCGATCTTCATTTCGAACGGCGGCTCAGGCGAATCCTTGAACCACATCAGCGCCTGTCCCGGCTCGAGTTCGATCTTCGACGAAGTCGGCGCATGAATGTTCGCTGCGCGGGCGAAATTGCCCAGTGTTTCACTCGGGTCTTCGCCCAATGCGGCAACGATATCGACGCCGCGCAGTACGTCCGGCGCAACCCAGTCCGGATGCACGGTGACATAGATCATCGACGTCAATCCTTCGCCGAGCATCGACGAGGCGGATTCCCAATCCGTCGGCAGCAGATGGTGCGTCTCGTCCACCAGTATCCAATGCGGCCGTCCCGTTTTCGAGCGCAATTCCTGCAAGTGCGGCAACAGCCCCAGAAAAAACGCCGGGCGGTCCTGCAGGGGCAAACCGATCAAATTTACGACGACGTTGGTATCGGGCTTTTCCAGCGCGGTCAGCACCTCACCCGTCGATGGACCGTGATCGCTGTCGCCCAACACAATGGCATCTTCGAATTCCTCGTAATCGCCTTCCGGGTCGATGATGCAGAACTGATAACCCCCCGCGCACAGGCGCTCCAATATGCCGCCGGCCAAGGTCGATTTGCCGCTGCCCGATGAGCCGGCGATGAGGATGTTGCGCCACGCCGGCGGAATCCGGACTTCAGTTTCGTCCCGTCGCTTGCCCAGCAACAACTGATGGCGTTTCTGATGCGAGGAAGCCGCGCGCAGATCGTCCCCGATCAGATCTCCGATGAGTTCCACTACGCCGTCGCCATGACTGGCTCTCGTCGTGCGGTCTGCCTCGGCCTGCAGCGTAGGCACCGCGTTGGCGACGGCGACGGCGAATTCACAGTAATTCAGCAGCGCGTGATCGTTTTCCGCGTCACCCACGCCAACTACGTTGTGACGGGACATTCGCAATTCTTCAAGCGCTGCCTTCAAGCCGGACGCCTTGTTGACGTTCGGCGGCAGCACCATGACCGCACCCTTGTTGAAGATGAGCTGCAGTTCGAGCCCCTGCTGACGGATCGTTTCGAGCACCTCGACTTCATGCGGCGTGACGGTCGCGACGATCGAAGCGCCGACGGCAAGCGGCACGCCCTTTTGCTGCAGCGCCTGAACAAACGCCTCAGGCGGCGGGTCTCCCAACGGCACACGTTCACGCGTGCCGGGGCGATAGAGCAGCGCGCCGTTTTCGGCCACAACCCGATCAAACAGATCGATCTCCGCAAACACGCCGAGCAATTCTTCCAGCTCGCGGCCAGTGACCAGTATCAGCTTGCGACCGGTTGCCGCCAATTGTTTCAACGCTTCCACGGTATTCGGTGACACAGTACCGTGATGAGCCAGCGTGCCGTCGTAATCCACTGCCAGAGCGAGATAGCGCATTTAAAGACCTGCTTGAAATCCGTAATCGTGACGAGGTTGCAAATTGCGCACCCGTGGTGAGCGCACAAAAAAAGGGAGCCCCTAGACGGGGCCCCCGAGACTCCTAAGGAGGAGGAGGTTCAAAAACGGGATGACGGCACAAGCCGACGGGGAGGAGGAGGGAGGAGAGGTACGACTCGCGTCACATCCCGTAGAGCGAATAATAAGGATGTAGCGCAGCGTGCAGCAGCGAGCGCCGTCCTATTCGGATGTAGGAACTCTCCTACCCCTTCGAGCCATGCCGGCGTTCGGCGTCAGTCGCCGTTTGTGGTTCGACAAACTCACCGAACGGCTGCGTGAGGAGCGCGAGCGCGTGATCCCGTGACGCGTTCCGTTCGTCTTGAGCTGCGAGCTTGCGAGCAAGTCGAAAGATGAACGGAAACAGGGCAAGCCCAGGCGGACGAGTTCAGGTTCATCCGTCTCAACGGCCGCGCACAGGACAGCGCTCCGGCTTGCCATCCTTAAATGACGGTGCAAGCGTGCTCGGTGCGGTTTCACTGAAACCGAGCCAATACGCCTGGCCATCGATGCACAGCTTGCGCAACGTCCAACTCTGCAACTGCCCCTCGATTTTCACCGTTTCGATCAGTGCATCGTTGAGCGCGATGCGTCGCTCGATCTGCGTTTCGAAGCGCGGCACACCCGGCTGCGCGAAAACCGTGTTCTGGGCGCTCGCAAAAATCGCGACACCAACCAGCGCCCGTACGGATAAGGCTCTCATGCACTCACCTCCTCGCGTTTGTCGTCCAGCACGAAATGCAACGCACCGATTGCGGCGGCAAGGGTATCCAGCGGCACTGCGCCCTGCTTCGCCGTACGTCGTGTCCGCCGCCCGATCAGCAATTCCAGCACCGAATCATCCACGCGCGCCTTGCGACAGGTATCGGCAAAGGTGTGGCGGAAGGAGTCGAACGTCTTGCGACGGTCCCGAATACCGACCGTGCTGCGCAGGTAGCGGGCAAACCACTTCGACCAGTTGCCGGTGCGCTTGCCCTTGTTATCGGTGCGCAACTCGGGAAACAGCAAATGTTCGCCGGCGCGCCGCTGCATTTCGACGAACTGCAGAAAGCCGAGCTTGATCAGATCCACATGAATCGGCACCGGCCTTCGATGGGATTCGCCGGGCCGGGTGTGCTCGGTCAGCATGTTGAGGAATTTCACGTCTTCCGATTCGTGTACATCGTCCACATTCAACTGGCCGATTTCGCCCTGTCGCGCCCCGGTATACAGAGCAAGCAGCGGCAGCCAA
>DATCWO010000261.1:0-3569 GCA_036566325.1 Burkholderiales bacterium
CCGCCTGCAGTCGGGCGGCAAGGCGCTGTCATTATACGTACACCTGCCTTTCTGCGAACACGTTTGCTACTACTGTGGCTGCAACAAGATCATCACCCGCAATCACAGCCGCACGACCAAATATCTGCGCTATCTCGAGCGCGAAATGGACCTGGTGACCGGCATCATCGGCACCCGCCAGCGTGTCGAACAGTTGCACTGGGGCGGCGGTACGCCGACCTTCCTGAGCGAGGACGAACTGCGCGAACTGATGGCAATGTTGAAGGCGCGCTTCGACTTCGCGCCGGACGGCGAGTATTCCATCGAAATCGATCCGCGCACCGTGGATGCTTCCAAAATGGCGGTGCTCGGCGAGATCGGCTTTAACCGTGTGTCCATCGGCGTGCAGGATTTCGATCCGGAGGTGCAGAAGGCGGTGAACCGCATCCAGAGTTTCGAGATTACCGCCGCGGCGGTGCAGGGCGCACGCGATCATCACTTCAAGTCGGTCAACCTCGATCTGATCTACGGCCTGCCGCGGCAGAACCCGGAACGCTTCGCCGCTACGCTCGCCAGTACGCTGACGCTGAAACCCGAGCGCATTGCGTTGTACAACTACGCGCATCTGCCGACGCTGTTCAAGCCGCAGCGGCGCATCAACGAAGCCGAATTGCCCAGCCCGGCGATGCGCATCGAATTGCTGCAACTGGCGATTCGCACGCTCACCGATGCGGGCTATCGCTACATCGGCATGGATCACTTCGCGCGCCCGGAAGACGATCTTGCCAAGGCGCAGCAGATGGGCCATCTGCATCGTAATTTTCAGGGCTATTCAACGCGTGCGGAATGCGATCTGCTCGCGCTCGGCGTGTAGGCGATCAGCGCGATCGGCTCGACCTACAGTCAGAACGTGAAGGAACTCGACGAATACTACGATTGCCTCGATCAGGGCCAGTTGCCCGTGATGCGTGGCGTGGATCTCAATGCCGACGATCTGGTGCGGCGCGCAGCCATCCAGTCGCTGATGTGCCATTTCGCCCTGTCCATCGACTCGATGCAAACCGCGTATCTGATCGATTTCAATAAGACGTTTGCCGAGGAGCTGCAGGCGCTGCAGGAATACATCGATCTCGGCCTAGTTGAAATCGACGAGGAGTGGATCACCGTCACCCCGCGCGGTCGCATGTTCGTGCGCGCCATCTGCATGGTGTTCGACCGCTACCTGCGGCAGAGCGAGATGCGCGCGCGCTATTCCAAGGTGCTGTAGTGGTAGTGGTTTTGGTTCGGGTTTCGCTCCAATGACTCTCGCGTTGACTGCTTTCCTGACCGGGCTGTTCAGCGGCGTGCATTGCGTTGCGATGTGCGGCGGTGTGGTGAGCGCGCTCAGCATGTCGCGCGGACGCGAAGTCATTCGTATCGAGCCCGACGGCGCGGCGACTCTCGGCGCGGGCGCGGGGATTGCGGCGCGCGTGCCGATGCAACTGGCCTACAGCGGCGGGCGCATTGTCAGTTACGGCATGGCTGGCGCGATCGCCGGTGGAATCGGCGGAACCGTACTGCTCACCCAATCGGTTTTGCCGGCGCAGACTGTTCTGGCCGCCATCGCGAACGGGCTGCTGATGTTGCTGGGCCTGCATCTGGCCGGCGTCGGCAGTTGGGTGGCGCGGCTGGAACGCTTGGGCGCGCCGGTATGGCGAAGACTGGCGCCGCTCGGGCGGCGCTTCATGCCCGTCGATACGCCGCCGCGCGCATTCGCCATTGGTTTGTTGTGGGGCTGGTTGCCTTGCGGACTGGTTTACAGCACGTTGGCGCTGGCGATGATGAGCGGCAACACGGCGGAAGGCGCGCTGGTGATGCTGGCGTTCGGCCTGGGCACGCTGCCCAATCTCGTTGCAGCCGGACTGTTCATCGGGCGGTTGCAGCCGCTGCTGCGTCGCGTCGGCGTGCGTCGTGCCGCGGGTGCGCTGGTGTTCGCGTTGGGGGTGCTGGGATTCGTGCGGATTCCGCAGGTCAGTGAGCTCATCCGCGATGCGGTGCTGTGCCTGACTTAATGGCGCGATTCGGTGTCCCATGGTTAGTTGGGATTGATCCAGCGCAAACGGGTGCCCATTGCAGCGGATAGCATCCAGTTACACGGACACTGTCAGGAATCGTTTCATCGTTAAAGGATAAAGCCATGAACATACTCCTCGCCGTAGATGGTTCTGAAAACTCGATTCGCGCAACCAAATCGCTGATCGAACAACTGTCGCTCTTCAAGGAAGCGCCGCAGCTCGATGTGGTCACAGTGCATCTGCCGCTGCCGAATGTGGGCACCACGCATATGATCACGAGCGAAATCCGCGACAAGTACTACAAGGAAGAATGCGACGAAGCGCTCGCGCCGACGATCGCGTTGCTGGATGCCGCCAAGGTGCCGCACAAGACGCATCGGCTCATCGGCCAGGTCGCCGAGACGGTCGTGAAGGCAGCCAAGGATCTGGGCAGCAACGTCATTTACATGGGGACTCACGGCAGAACCGGCATGACCAGGGTCGTCATGGGTTCGGTGGCGACCAAGGTGCTGCATCTGTCGCCGGTGCCGGTGCAACTGGTGCGATAGGGAGCCGATCGTATGAACGCTCCGCGCACAACCACTGCCATAGTCAAAATCGGCGGCATGACCTGCTCGGGTTGTGTGCGCAGCGTTACGCAGGTCCTGCAGGCGTTACCCGGCGTCGATGCCGTGGACGTTTCGCTGGAGAAAAATGAAGCACAAGTGCGTTACGACCCGACGCGTGTCGAGCCCGACGCTTTCCGCCACGTGGTGGAAGGTGCCGGATTCGAAGTGCGTTAGCGGAGGGCGGGAACTATGTGTGGGCCGAACTGTCCGTATGGCACGTTTGACCAGGATCAGGAGCGAATTCATGACGACCGGCATGATCGCCGCATGAACAGACACGACACGCCAACGTTACTGCGGCAACTGCCTCTGCTGGAAGCGTTGTCCGACTCCGAGATACAGCGCATCGCCGCTGCTACCGCGCAACTGCGCGCCGTTCCCGGCACGCGATTGTTCCGCCGCGGCGATATGTGCATGGGCTTTCACATCGTCGTTTCCGGGCGCGTGAAACTTGTGCTGGAGACGAGCGACGGCGCCGAGAAAGTCATGGAAATCGTCGGCCCGGGGCAAAGCTTCGGCGAAGCGGTGATGTTTTTGCAGAAACCGTACGTCGTATCGGCCGAAGTGCTTGAACCGTCCCTGCTGCTGCATGTCGGCAAGGGCGCAGTGCTGTCCGAAATCGACGCCAATCCGGATTTCGCTCGCCGCATGCTGGCGGGATTGTCGATGCGCCTGCATCGGCTGGTCGGCGATCTGGAAGCTTTCACCTTGCGCGACGGCACGCATCGCGTCGCCAGTTATCTGCTCGGCGCGAAAGAGGATGTGGTGATGCATGGCGGCGGGTTCGAGGTTCGCCTGCCGGTCAGCAAAGGCGTGCTCGCGTCCCGGCTCAACATCACGCGCGAACACTTTTCGCGCATCCTGCACGAACTGTCCACCGCCGGTCTGGTGCATGTGAAGGGGCCGGTCATCCGCGTGCTCGATGTAG
>DATCWO010000168.1:0-3523 GCA_036566325.1 Burkholderiales bacterium
GCCTGGGGCGCGGGTTCGGCCGCCGTCGAGTATTGTCAGCGCTTGATGCGCGCGGGCCTCTCGGTAGACCGCGACAGCGTCTTCGCCGCGTCGGCGCCGGGCGAGCGCCTGTATACGTTGGGTGTCGAAGCGTTCATCGGCATGTTGCCGCTGCTGTTCGTGGTCGTCGTAGTGGCGATCCTTTCGGCGTTGATGATGGGCGGCTGGCTGTTTTCGCCCAAAGCGTTCCAGCCCGATTTCACCCGTCTTAGCCCGCTCAAAGGCTTCAAACGCATTTTTTCCGTCGAAGGACTCACCGAACTGTTCAAGGCGTTCGCCAAGGCGCTGCTCGTTGGCCTGATCGGCGGCGTGTTTCTCTGGACGCATCGCGCAGAGATGATCGAACTTGCACGGCTCGATCCCGGTCAGGGGCTGGCGACGCTGGGCACGCTGGTGCAAGGCGCGTTGCTCGCGCTGGCCGCGGCGCTCGGGTTGATTGCGCTGATCGATGTGCCGCTGGTGCTGTGGAAACATCACAAGGGCCTGCGCATGAGCCTGGAGGAAGTGAAGCGCGAAATGCGCGAGAGCGAAGGCGATCCGCAACTCAAGGCGCATATCCGCAGCCAGCAGCGCGAGATTGCGCGCAAACGCATGATGGCCGAGGTGCCGAAGGCCGACGTCGTCGTCACCAACCCGACCCACTTCGCCGTGGCATTGAGCTACAGCGAACGATCGAACGGCGCGCCGCGTGTCGTCGCCAAGGGGCGCGGCGATATCGCGCTGAAGATTCGCAGCCTCGCCGGCGAACACAGCGTACCGATTCTCGAAGCGCCGCCGCTCGCGCGTGCGCTTTATCAGCACACCGAACTGGGCGATGAAATTCCGCCCGCGCTCTACAACACCGTGGCGCGCGTGCTGGCATATGTCTATCAGCTACGCCGTTATCGCAGCGCCGGTGGCGCGTATCCGCACGAACCGCACGACCTCGAAGTGCCGGACGGCATGGACCCCGGCTCGCCGGACGATCAACAGGGTGAACCACAATGACAGCCGCAGTATTGAACGGAATGTTCGGCAATGGACAACTGAAGGCGCTGACCGGTCCGGTGCTCATCGTGATGATTCTCGCCATGATGATCCTGCCGCTGCCGCCCTTCGTGCTCGATCTGCTGTTCACTTTCAACATCGCGCTCGGCCTGATGGTGCTGATGACGGCGATGTACACCACCAAGCCGCTCGATTTCGCCGCGTTCCCGACCATTCTGCTGCTGACCACGCTGCTGCGTCTGTCGCTCAACGTCGCATCCACGCGTGTCGTGCTGATGGAAGGCCACACCGGTCCGGATGCGGCAGGCAAGGTCATCGAAGCCTTCGGCCATTTTCTCGTCGGCGGCAACTTCGCCGTCGGCATCGTAGTGTTCGTCATTCTGGTGGTGATCAACTTCGTCGTTATCACCAAGGGTGCGGGCCGGATCGCCGAAGTCAGCGCGCGTTTCACGCTCGATGCGATGCCCGGCAAGCAGATGGCCATCGATGCCGATCTCAACGCCGGCCTCATCGGCGAAGCCGACGCGCGCAAGCGTCGCACCGAAATTTCGCAGGAAGCCGAGTTCTACGGATCGATGGACGGCGCATCCAAGTTCGTCCGCGGCGATGCGATCGCCGGCATTCTGATTCTGCTGATCACCATCATCGGCGGCCTGGCCGTCGGCGTACTGCAGCACGATCTGTCGATGGCCGAAGCGACCAACAACTACATTCTGCTCGCCGTCGGCGACGGACTGGTGGCGCAGATTCCTGCACTGGTCATTTCGACTGCGGCCGGCCTCGTGGTCAGTCGCGTCGGCACCGGCAGCGACCTGGGCGCGCAGGTCATCGATCAGTTGTTCGCGCGTCGTCAGGTGCTCATGCTCGCGGCGATCGTGCTGTTCGTCCTCGGCGTCATTCCCGGCATGCCGCATTTCGTCTTTCTGCTGCTCGGCGGCGGACTGGCCGCGATCGGCTACTGGTTGAAGCAGCGTGAACAGATGCCCGCGCCGGTGGCCGAAGCGGCCCCGGTTGCAACGCCGGAAGCGGCGCAGGAAGCGAGCTGGGACGATATCGTGCCGGTCGATACGCTCGGCCTCGAAGTCGGCTATCGCCTCATTCCGCTGGTGGATAAGGCGCAGGACGGCGAACTGCTGCGTCGCATCAAGGCCATTCGCAAGAAGTTCGCTCAGGAAGTGGGTTTCCTGCCGCCGGCCGTGCATATTCGCGACAACCTCGAACTGAAGCCGGCCGGCTATCGCATTACGCTGAAAGGCGTGGTCGTTGGTGAAGGCGAGTCGTATCCCGGTCAGTTTCTCGCCATCAATCCGGGTCGGGCGAGCGGCACGTTGCCCGGCGCACCGACCAAGGATCCGGCCTTCGGCCTGCCGGCCACATGGATCGATGCGGCGCAGCGCGATCGCGCCATGAGTTCGGGCTTCACTGTCGTCGATTCGGGCACGGTCGTCGCGACGCATCTGTCGCATCTGGTCACGCAGAACGCCGCCGCGTTGCTCGGCCGCGCCGAAGTGCAGCAGCTCATCGATCACTTCTCGCGCAGCACGCCGAAGCTCATCGAAGATCTGGTGCCCAAGCTGATCCCGTTCTCGACCCTGCAGAAAGTGTTGCAGAACCTGTTGACCGAAGGCGTGCATGTGCGCGATTTACGCAGCATCGTGGAAACGCTCACCGATCACGCCGCGCGCACGCAGGACCCGACTGAACTCACCATCGCCGTCCGCACTTCGCTCGGCGCATCGATCGTGCAGCAGATCTATGGCGCCGCGCCCGAGCTGGCCGTCATCGTCATCGATCCGGAACTGGAAAAAGTGCTCGGTCAGGCGCTTGCCGCGGAAGGCTTCGGCCTCGAACCGGGGCTGGCCGAAACGCTGTTGCGCGAATCCGGTGTTGCCGTGCGTCATCAGGAAACACTCGGATTGCCGACCGCGTTGCTGGTGCCTGATCGCCTGCGTCAACCGCTGTCGCGGTTGTTGCGTCGTGCGCTGCCGCAGTTGCGCGTGCTCGCGCATGCGGAAATTCCGGACAGTCGCAGCGTGCGCGTCAGCTCGATCGTCGGCGCGGCGCAGGGGTAAAGCGCTTCGCGCAGAGACAGAGAGAGAAAGACGATTGGTCTTCTGCCGTTATTCCCGCTCCAGATTAAGACATTCGAGGGCAGGCTGCAGCGGGAATCCAGAAGCATCGCGATTCCTTTTCCGTTTCCCCCTGGATTCCCGATCACGCGGCTACGCCGCTTGTCGGGAATGACAAAAAGTGAGTTCACCTTTGCTCTCTGAGCCTCAGTGGTTCAAGTCGTTCTCGCCAAAGCGCAGAACAACGGCCTTCCCTCCGCGCATATCGACCGATCGTTTGACGTCCAACCGCGAATAATTCGATCAAGGGCACGCGCTTCTCGCGCCGCTGCGAAGCGCATCGCGAAAGCCCGGACGATACGATCAAGGGGTGGGCATGAAGGTCAAACGGTTTCATGGCGCAACGTCGCGCGAAGTGCTGCACGCGG
>DATCWO010000232.1:0-12635 GCA_036566325.1 Burkholderiales bacterium
ACGGCGCCCGTGCGGCTGCGCCGATGCCACCGCGACGGCCGGCGCAGCGGCGAAGAAACCGTAGCCTTCGTCCGTGCCCGACGGCGCCGCCGCCGGCACGCCCGGCACATCATCGAAAAACCCGAAGCTGTCGTCGGCCGCCGCTTTCGACGCCGGTGCGGGCTCGCTATCGAAGAAACCGTAGCTCTGATCCTGCGCGCCTTGCGCGGCGTCTTCGATAATGACCGCAGCCGTTTCGCACACGAAGGCGAACAGGTTGCGCACTTCCTTTTCCGCCGCCTGGGTACGAAAGCGCAAGGTGCGCATGTCACCGCTACCTTCGAACGGCGTAAGCAGCTCACCAATCTGCGCGAGCATTGATGCCAGGTCGTCGAACGCAGCCTGATCGACCACGCCGCCGGGCACCGGAAAGGCGATCGACAGTTCGCGACCGGCGCAACGAGCGGGCGATGCAGCCTCGATTTCGGCGATCATGAGTGCGCGGATGCGCTCGCATACACTTTCGGCATCCGGCACTTCATCACTCTGGCCGCGATGGCGCGCGAGTTGCGCCTTGAGTACATCTCCCGCAACGAGCAGCGCATCCACCATATCGAGCGTGAGCGGCAGTTCGTTCTTGCGGACCTTGTCGAGCAGGGATTCCAGTTCGTGCGTCACCTCGGTCATGTCGGTGAAGCCGAATGTGCCGCTGCCGCCCTTGATGGAGTGCGCGGCGCGAAAGATCGCATTCAGTTCATCGGGTGTGGCCACGGCCGGATCGATCGACAGCAGAAGGCTTTCCATTTCGCCCAGATGTTCTTGCGCTTCCTCGAAGAACACCTGGTAGAACTGGCTCATGTCGATCGACGATGGCTCGCCGGACTGTACGCTGCTCATCTGCGCTTCCTCATTAACCAATGACCTTCTTCACCACTTCGAGCAACTTGGCCGGGTCGAAGGGTTTGACCAGCCAGCCGGTCGCGCCGGCAGCCTTGCCGTTCGCTTTCATTGCATCGCTCGATTCGGTGGTGAGCATCAGGATCGGCGTCGAGGCGTATTGCGGCATGGCGCGCAACGCCTTCACCAGGGTCAGCCCATCCATCTTCGGCATGTTCTGGTCGGTCAGCACCAGATTCACCGGCCCGCCTTTCGCCTTGGCCAGCCCGTCCTCGCCGTCACTGGCTTCGACGACGTTGTAGCCGGCTCCCTTAAGCGTGAATGCCACCATCTGCCGGATGGAGGCCGAGTCGTCTACAGCGAGTATGGTCTTGCTCATCTTTCTGGATCCTGTATCTACGTATGGTCAGAACAGCTCGATATCGCCGCTCGCCATTTCTTCCTGACGCACCGGATTGCGCGCGGTACGGGCGCGAATATCGTTCATCCGGACTTGCACTTGCTCGATCGCCGCGCGCGCCTGGGCCAGCGATTGTTCGTCGTCGCTGGCACAGGCGGCCTGTGCCAGTGCCTCCGGCAGGCGCGTGATTTCGGTCAGGCTTTCCTCGATTTCAGCGACCCGCTTGCGCGCGTGATTGAGCAGTTGCGTAGCCATGTCCTGAAACTGCAACGCCGTCACCGCGGTGTTGACGTTGGCTTCCACTTCGCGCGCGATGTGCCCCAACTGTTCGACGCTCGTCTCCATGGTGGTGTTGACGCGCTGCACTTCGCTCATGGTCTGATCGACGCGCTGCTTGGAGGCCATGGCCGCATCCATGTCGCGCGCCGCCATTTTGTGGATCGAGCGTTCGGTTTCCTGAATGGAGGCGTGCATGCGTTCCATGTCGTCGCGGATCTGCGCGCTGAAATCCTTGGTGCGGTCGGACAGCGCGCGAACCTCTTCGGCCACCACCGCGAAGCCGCGCCCGGTTTCGCCCGCGCGTGCCGCTTCGATGGCGGCGTTCAGCGCCAGCAGGTTGGTCTGACTGGAAATGCCCTCGATCTCGCCGAGCACGGACAGAATGCGATCGACCTGTACGCGGATGCTGTTGACGCGTTCGACCAGCGCGCCGGCGGTGCGACCGTTTTCGACCATGCCTTCGACGAAGGCATGCAAAGTTGCGGACGTTTCGGCGATGAAGCGATCGAGTGAGACCGCGTTCGCGCTTTTGCCGTCGCCCAATTCGCCGCGCGTGATGGAGACCGCAACGTTCTGCTGGTCGACGCTGTGGCCGTGCAGGGCGTTGAAGCTGTCGACCAGCTTGGCGATGGCATCGCCCAGGATGCCTTCCAGTTGGGTCAGCTCCAGTTTGACGGCGCTGCACTGCGTGCCGAATTCGCCGGTGCAGTCGGTCAGCGCCTGTTCGGCCTGCGCTGCAATGGCGGCCACCCGTTGGCGCGCTTCCTGACTGTTGAGTGCGATGGCCCGTTGCGCGCGGCGCTCATGCACGGCGATGAACAGGATCCATCCGACCGTGACGAGCGCAAGCATGCCGAGCGCGACGGAGCGCCCGCCGTTCATCACGACGATCGGCGTCGCGGCCGCGAGACTCAACGCTACCCCTTGAAAATACAGCTTTTTGCTCATGCTAGACTTTTTCCGCTGAATGGCGTGTGAGATGCGCGCGCCCACTATTGGTGTCATGCGCGTAACGACCTCTACGGAGAAACGCGGCGCTTTCCTGCTTTACGCGATGTCGATTATTGAGTGTTCTATCGGCGTCACATCACAGAAATAAAGGGCGGATATGAGGCTTAATCGTGCGGCTGTTCACGCTTTACCCGCGCCGACGTCGCTGACGGTGGTGCCAAGCACGCGAAAACGCGGCAACATCGGAGCGTAGGTCAACGACTCCGCCCATCAACGAACGACAATAACGGGAACGTGTCCGCGCACAGACGAAATGCGCCGGTGCACACGGATGCACGAGAGGTACAGGAAATAGAACTATGCGACAGGCTGCTTCCGCGACGCGATTCGCGCCGTCGGCGGATTTCGGGTGGCATCCGGAGCGCGACATGAGTGGTGTCGTCGAATTGCGTCCGCTGCGCGTGCTCGTGGTGGAAGACTCCGAATTCGATTATGAATTGCTGCTCGTCGCGCTGAGCCGCGCCCGCTACGCCGTGACGGCGCAGCGCGTGGAAGATGAATCCTCCATGCGCGAGGCGCTGACGCACCGGCGCTGGGATCTGGTCATTTCCGACCATCGTTTACCGGTTTTTTCCGCACACGCCGCCTTGCGCACGTTGCAATCGTGCGGCCAGGACGTGCCTTTCATCATCGTCTCCGGCGCCATTGGCGAAGACGTGGCGGTGGAAGCGATGCAGTCCGGCGCCGACGATTACATCCTCAAGGATCGGCTGGCGCGTCTGATCCCCGCCATCGAGCGTTCCATGAAAGCGGCCGAAGCGCGCGTGCGTCAGCGCGCGGCCGAAGCGGCGCTGCGCGAATCGGAGGCGCGCTTGCGCGCCATCGCCGGCAATCTGCCGGGCATGTTGTTCCGCATGCATACCGATGAAGAAGGGCTGCAACCGTCATTCACCTACGCCAGCGAAGCGGCCCACACACTGTTTGGTCTGGCGCCGCAGGTTTTTCTCGATGACGCGCAATGCCTGCATCGACTGATTGTCGATACGGAACGCGCACGCTTCGATGCCGCACTGGGGCACGCCGCGCTCGCGCGCTTCCGCCTGTGCTGGGAAGGCCGCGCCGCAGCACACAATCGAAACGGCGAGCGGACGCTGCGCTGGATTCAGATCGAAGCCAGCCCGCGCGCCGGCGATACGCCCGGCATCGTCTGGGATGGATTGATCAGCGACATCAGCGCACTGAAGCAGGCGCAGGGCGACCTGTACTCGTCGCGCGACGAGTTGCGTCGCCTGTCCGCCCACCTCGAGCGCGTCAAGGAACAGGAGCGTGCCCGCATCGCGCGCGAAATCCACGACGACATCGGCGGCACGTTGACCGGTCTGCGCGCCGATCTGACATGGATCAAGAAAAGGTATGCCGGCGATCCGGGCATGGCCGAAAAGCTCGAGAGCATGAGCACGCTGCTCGATTCGACCATGCAGGCAAGCGTGCGGATCGCACGCGACCTGCGGCCACCCATTCTGGATTTCGGCTTTGCCGCCGCAATAGAATGGCAGGCCATGGACTTCCAGAAACGCACCGGAGTTCAATGCCGCTGTCGTTGCGCGCAGGAAATCGCGCTGGATGCCGATCGTGCAACGGCGGTGTTCCGTATCTTCCAGGAACTGCTGACCAACATCGCCAAGCACGCGCACGCCTCGCAGGTCGAGGTCGTGTTGCACACGGATGAATCGCTGTTGCATCTGGAGGTAAACGACGATGGTGTCGGACTGACCGAAGACGACCGCAACAAGCGCGATTCATATGGCATTCGTGGCATGATCGAACGCGCACGAGAATTGAATGGCCGCCTCGTTTTTCATCGCCCCCCGCGTGGCGGCACGCGCGCATTGCTCGAACTGCCTGTGGCAGGACAATAGGGAATGTCTGATTAAGTACCGAGGATGGTCGCGAGTGCGGGACCGCGAAGGGCGGAGCAGGTTCCATCGGCTTCATCGATGGATGCGACCCCGCAGCGGGCTGTGATGGGCCGGTTCATTCGCGCTCCTTCATGTGCCTCTGCGGTCGCATCCCCTTAAGGGGTCCCTGCTCCGAGCGCCGGCACATGCTGTACGAGCGAGGACAAAGCAATCAATCGCGTAAAAACAAGCGCTGGCGACAATTTCGATCAATCAACCTAAATCAGAGCTTCCATAAGGAGAATGTCTTGATTCAAGTGGTGGTCGCTGACGATCACGCGGTCGTCCGCAAGGGTCTGACGCAAATTCTGTCGGACACTGAAAACATCCGCGTGGTGGGCGAAGCCCCCAATGCCGCGGAAGCGGTGCGTTTGCTACGTCAGACGCCATGCGATCTGCTGCTGATGGACGTTTCGATGCCCGGCAAGAACGGCATCGAAGCGCTCAAGGTCATCCGCGACGAATTTCCGCAGGTGCGCGTGCTGATCCTGTCCATGTATCCCGAAGACCAGTTCGGCGTGCGCGCGCTCAAAGCCGGCGCATCGGGTTATCTGACCAAGGACAGCCCACCGGAAAAACTGATCGAAGCGGTTGAGCGCATCGTTTCCGGCAAGCGCTTCATCACGCCGGAACTGGCCGAACTGCTCGCCGAAAGCATGGGGCCGAACAGCGAAATTCCACCGCACCAGACGCTGTCCGATCGCGAATTCCAGACCCTGCGGTTGATCGCTTCAGGCAAGAAATTGTCCGAGATCGCCAACTCGCTGGCGTTGTCGCCGAAGACGGTCAGCGTTTATCGCACCCGCCTGCTGGAAAAGATGCGCCTCAACAACAACGCCGAACTGACGCACTACGCCATCAAGCACGGCCTGGTGGATTGAAGGCGGACGAGCCGAACACACCCGGCCCCTCGTTTACACAAGCCACAGGCCGCGGCCACATCGCCGATTCACAGAGGAATCGGCACCTCCGCCTGCACCACCTGATTCTTGCCCTGCCGCTTGGCGAGATAGAGCGCCGCATCGGCGCGGTCGATGGTGTTGTGCTGTACCTCGCCGGCGCGTCGTTCCGCAACGCCCACACTGAAGGTAATGAGCAGCCGCTCGTTGTCGTGCATGAAGAAGTGTCGCGTCAGTTCACGCTGTGTGCGCTGCATCACGGCGGCCGCATCTTCGACGTTGGTTTCCGGCAGCAGAATGATGAACTCTTCGCCGCCGTAGCGCGCGATGATGTCCGACGGCCGCAACGCCCGACGCACCACGCTCGACAGATGAATCAGCGCCTGATCGCCGGTGGCATGACCGTAGCGGTCGTTCAGCGTCTTGAAATCGTCCACGTCCAGTATCGCCAGGCATAGCGGCGTGCCCTTGCGTTCGCTGCGCGCCGCTTCGACAACGAAGGCTTCGGCGAGGCCGCGTCGATTCAGCGCGCGCGTGAGGTTGTCTTCGCGCACGAGATGGCTGATCGATTCCAGTTCCTGTTCCAGCGCGCGCACCTTGGCTTCCTGCTCGGCGGCGGTATGACGCGCGAGTTGCAGCTCGTCATAGTTGCGCTGCATGTCGGCGTGAATGCCGCGCGTTTCCTCCGTGAGGTGTTCGACGATCGCACCGATCTGATGAATATCGTCGGTTCGCGCAAGATCCGCCGCGAATTCCGCCATGCGCGCCTGATAGTTGCCGGTATCGGCCGCCATGGTGCCGAGCCGATCGATGAACGTGGTCAATATGCTTTTGAGCGCCTGCTTGGCTTCGTCGAGCGAGATTTTCACGGCCGCCTGCCGATACAGCACGCGCCTGAAACTGCGCTCGGCATCGCGCAGGCTGCGCTCGTTGATCGGTCCGGCCAGCACTTCCCGCATATGCTCGACCTGGCCGGATACCCAACTCTCGTCGCCGACCAGTTCGCCGAGGTTTTCCACCATCAGGCGCAACAATGCGCCGAGCCCTTCGATCACGCGATCGGGTCCTTCGCCGGACACTTCGAACCGATACCAGAAGTTTTTCAGCGATTGCGACAGACGCTCGATATCGGCGGCGGTGCTTGCCCAATGCGCCGCCTGAATGATCGCGTGCGCTTCCGCGGCGAGTTTGGGCGAGTGCGACAGACGTTCCATGACGCCGCGCTCCATCGTGTCGGCCACCAGCCACAGCACCTTGCGCAGCAGATCCTTGCCGCTCGGTCCCGCCATGGGGGTATTGAGGGCCAGCAGGCGCAATTCGTCGGAGCGTGTCAGGAGTTCGCTCGCCGCCGCGGACTGCGGTTCGCCGATGGCGAGATCGATGTGCGGCGCCGGCGTGCCATCCACCCAGGACCGGACCAGTCCGGTCAGCCGCGTATGCAGTTTGGTCGAATCGCCTGCGAACGCGGTCAGCACGTGGTCCAGCATTTCACGCTTGCGCGCATCGGTCAGGCCGGCGT
This sequence comes from Burkholderiales bacterium, assembly GCA_036566325.1. Classification (GTDB taxonomy): domain Bacteria; phylum Pseudomonadota; class Gammaproteobacteria; order Burkholderiales; family SG8-39; genus ZC4RG42. The sequence continues at coordinate 6,883 of DATCWO010000232.1, forward strand.
GCCGCGTTTCGAGCTGTTTCAACAGCGTGCGCAACAGTTGCGCCCACTCCGGCCCGCGCGATGCAACCTCGATCAGCGCATCGAGTTGATCGCGCGCGTCTTTCCAGTTGCATTCGGTCAACGCCTGCGCAAGCAGGCGGCCGTAGGACTGCAGCGCGCCTTCGCGCTTGGATAGATCGGCGGCGAAGCTTTCCAGCAGGCGCAGCACGACCGCGCCGGATTGATCGTTGCTTCCGGCGATTTCGCAATACACCTCGGCATAGTTGTCGGGCGTGGGCGCGATGCGCCGTTGCGCAAGCCGGTGCAATGCTTCGCGTGCGATTTCGGAAGGCGCTTGTTGTTGGTGGTTGGATGCCATGTTCCGAGTCGTAAAAACGCGGCGCAATCCGCCGCATATCCAAAGATAGCTAGTTCACAGGTAATTGAACAGCGACAGGGTGCTCATTCGCTGATAACTCAGTTGCGCGGCTTCCAGCGCCGTCTGCTCGCGCGCGAACTGCGTCAGCGCGGCGGCGTAATCGAGGTCAAGCAGCTCGGAGAGTTGTTCGTTGTAATGCAAGGCGTTGTCCTGCACCGCGTTGCCGAGCGAATCCAGTTCGCGCAGGCTCGCGCCCATCGATGTGCGCACGGTCAGCACCCGATCCAGCGCCCGATCGATGTTGGTCAGCGAACGCTCGACGCCCTCGGTGTAGCGCGCACGCGCCGCACCGTCAGACGGCGGCGTGTTGAGCACCGCGACCGCTTCGTTGAGCATGCTGAACACGCTCTGGTTTTGCGCCGGCGCAAGGCTGAACTGATCACCATCCGCCGGTGCCCCGCTGATCTCGACCTGCATGTCACCGATGACGATCGCAGCGCCGCTGACATAAGTACCGGGTGCGCCGACAATCGCTTCGGGAACCTGCGTGGTATCGATCACGTCGTAGGTCGTAACGCCCGCCGCATCGACATGGAAATCGAGGCGATATCCGATCGGCGCCGTGACTGCGCCAGTGGTGCGTCCGGTGCTGATCACACCCGTGCCGGCATTGGTCGCCGCGGATGCGGTGACGAATGTGCCGTTGCCCTGGCGGATGCGCTCGAACAGTTCGACCCCGTTTTCGCTGATCGTGATGGAACGCCCGGAGTCGACCTGCAACTCACGCTGCCCCTGGTCGCCGTTGTAGGCCGCGCCGGTCTGTGTGGGTGTGAATGGCTGCGCCTGCTCCTGATAGCCGGAGAAAAGATAGCCGCCCGCGCCGTCGCGACTGTTTGCCAGACCGATGAGCTGACTCAGTTTGGCCTGCAGTTCGAGTGCGATGCTCTGCCGGTCCTGGTCGGCCAGCGTGCCACTGCCCGCATTGAGCAGCAGCACGCGCGCGTCCTGCAGCACATCGCCGATGTTGCCAAGCGTCGATTCCGCCAAACCGAGCGCATCGCGCGCGGCGGCCTGATTGGCGCCGTACTGCGCGTTCAATGCCTTGGCTTGCGACGTTTCGACCGCGCGGCTGGCTGCGACCGGATCGTCGGACGGTTTCATCACGCGCTTGTTCGCCGCGATGTGCTGTTGCGTGTCGAGCAGATTGGATTGCTGCCGCTGCATCGCCTCCAGCCCACGCTGGAAAATCATCCCGGTGCTGACTCGCATGACTACCTCATGATTTCCAGAATACTGTCGAACAATGTGCCCGCGATGGCAATCACCTTGCCGGAGGCCTGATAGGCCTGCTGATAGCGCAACAGATTGGCCGCTTCCTCATCGAGGTTCACGCCGGATATTGATTCACGCGCGGCGAGCGTTTCCCGCAGCATGCCGGCCTGCGCATCGGCTGTGACCTGCACTTCGCGCGTCTTGTTGCCGATGCTGGCCACGAGCTGCGCATAGCCGCCCTGCAGGGTTGCGGTATCGCCGGCCAGCACATTGCGCGTCTGAATTCCGGCCAGCGCCAGGGCGTTGCGGTTATCGCTGTCGCCGTTGGTGTTCGGGCCGACGGTGAACGTGTCGCCATCGACCGGCGTGCCGGTGATCGCGATTTCGATGCCATTGAACGTGATGGCCTGGCCGCTGGTATAGGCGCCGGTGGTCGGTGGCGCGGTGTCGATCGTGTAGGTCGTTCCACCGCCGCCGAATGTGATGTTGTACGTCCCCGCCGTAAAACCGGCCGCAACGCTGCCCGCGCTGATGGTCGCGTTACCGGCGTTATTGAGCGACGCCGCCGTGCGGATCGGCGATGCCGCGGCAATGGCGTTGGTGTCATGGATCAATACCGCCAGTGCGTTGGCGCCGTTGCGCGTCGGTTGAATGAGGAAGCTGTCGCCGGCATTCATGGCGTTGACGGTGATTTGGATGCCATCGACCGTCACCGGCATGGCCGCCGGCGCGAACGTCTGCGACGTGTTCTGCGGCAACCGCGTCAGCGTGTAGTTTGATCCGTCGTAGCGCAGTCGATAGTCGCTGGTGGTCAGATCGCCATGATCCGCAACCGTCACATTGATGCTCGCGGTCGCCGAATTGTTCGAATTGCCATACCAAGTCGGTTGACCGACGGCGTAGTAATCCGCACCCATCGCACCATTCAGATCCTGGCCGAGGTTGTGTTGCGCATTGAATTCGGACGCCAGCACCATCGCCATGCGACCCAGGGCGTTGTGCGCTTCGTTCAGCGTCTGATCCCGATAAGCCAGCAGACCGCCAAGCTCGCCGCCTTCCAGATCGCCAGCGCGCAAGCGCATCTGCGTGTTGCCGATATTGAGCGCGATCTGTTTGTCGCGCAGGCTTTCCAGGTCGTCGACGACCGACAACGAGTTGGCCCGCTCGCGCACTACCAACGCCTGACCGCTGCCGATGAAAACGTTATAGCTGCCGTCGTCCTGTTCCACCACGTTGGCGCGCACCAGCTTGTTGAGATCGCGCACAAGCGTGTCGCGCTGATCGAGCAGATCGTTTGGCTGCTGCACGCCGTTGCCTTGCGCGCTGTACGTCGCGATGCGTTCGTTCAGTTCGCCAATGCGTGCGGCGATAGAGTTGATCGCGCTGACGTTGGCCTGCAACTGGCTGTTGACGTCCTGTCGCGCCGCGGTCAGTTGCGTATCGAGCGACTTAAAGCGTGCCACCAACGCGCCGCTGGCCGACAGCATGCTCTGCCGCGCAGCCGGATCGGCAGGATGCGAGGCGACTGCGTGCACCCCCTCGAAGAAACTGTCGATGGCCGATGACAACCCGGCATCGACATCGCCCAGCAATTGATCGATGCGGCCGATCTGCGTGGCGTAGCGCTGCAGATGGCTCGCCGATGCCTGCGTTTCGCGCGCCTGCACTTCGAGGAACTGATCGTACTGACGCTGGATCGTCTGGATGTTCGATCCCGCACCGAAGAAACCGACGCCCGTGTATTGCGGATTGTTGGTGCCCTGCACCACCGTCTGGCGACTGAAGCCGGGCGTGTTGACGTTGCTGATGTTGTGGCTGGTCGTCAACAAACCCGCTTGCGCGCTGTTGAGGCCGGTGATTCCAACACCAAAAAGGGAGCTAGCCATTTATAGACTCGGTTGTTCATCCAGATATCGACGGGGTGCCCGGAAACTTGAGCCACCCCCGGTTTGCCACGCCAAACAGTACACATCCGGCCTTCAGCCGAAGGCCTGCTTCAGAAGCTGGTGATTGATCACACGGGTCAGTTTTTCTGCATACGCCGGATCCGTCGCATAGCCGGCGCGCTGCAGACCCTGGGCGAATTGCGCGGCGTCAGTGCCCGTTTCCATCACCTTGGCGTAGCGCGGGTTGTTACCGATCAGCTTGGCCCAATCGGCGAAGGATTCGGCGTAGGAATCGTAGGCGCGGAATTTCTCCACCACTTTCTGCGCCTTGCCGTCGACGTATTCGGTGGTCAGCACATCGACCGTCTTGCCGGTCCAGCCGCGACCCGCCTTGATGCCGAACAGGTTGTGGCTCGGCGTGCCATCGCTGCCCTGTATTTCGCGCTTGCCCCAGCCCGATTCGAGCGCCGCCTGACCGAGAACGAATTGCGCCGGCATGCCGGTCGCGCGTTCGGCTTCGCGCGCATGCGGCAGCATGCGATCGACGAAGGATTGCGGCGCCCCGGTCTGCTGCGCTTCGGTGGTGGCGTTCTGAAGTGTGCCGGTGCTGTTCGCGGCGCCACTCGCCGGTGCCGGCACGCCGGGCGCGGCATGACCCGACAACTGTTTGATCATCATGTCGGCCAGCCCGAGGCCGCGCTCCGACATTTTCTGCGCGAGCTGCTGATCGAGCATGCCGGTGTACATGCGCGTCGTCTGCGAATCGAAGGGACCGTCCTGCGCCAGCGTTTCGCGCATGCTTTTCATCAGCATGTTCATGAACACCGCTTCGAATTGCGCGGCGGCCTGGCGCAACGCCTTGTCGGGCGACTGACGCGCCTGCGTCTTGAGGCCATCGAGCGCCGTGGCATCCAGCGCCATGCGCGAGGAGATCGTCGGGTCCATCGTCATCGCTTAAATCACCTCCAGCTCCGCGCGCAATGCGCCTGCGGCCTTCATCGCCTGCAGGATGGCGAGCAGGTCGATCGGCGTCGCACCGAGTGCATTTAGCGCCTTCACCACATCGGCGAGCTGCGCGCCGGCCGGCACCATCATGAGATTGCCGCCATCCTGGCGCATTTGTATGTCGGCCTGTTCGGCCACCACGGTCTGCCCCTGCGAGAAGGATTCGGGCTGGCTGATGATGGGCGTGGCACTCACCACGATCGACAGGCTGCCGTGCGCCACGGCACAGGGCTGCACGCTGACCGCCTGGTTCATCACCACCGAGCCGGTGCGCGCGTTGATGATCACCTTCGCCGCCGCGGGCATCGACTCCACCGCGAGCGACTCCAGCTGCGCGAGAAAGGCGACACGTTCGTTGGACGACTGCGGGGCGCGCACATCGATCACGCGGCCGTCGAGCGCGATGGCGGTGCCCTTGCCCCATTGCAGGTTGATCGCCTCGGCGACGCGGCGCGCCGCATCGAAATCGGTGCTGTGCAATTCGAGGCGAATGCTTTCAGCCGTCATGAACGGCGAGGCCACGGCACGCTCCACCGTCGCACCGGCCGGCACGCGACCGGCATTGAGTTGATTGAGTTGTACCTTGCTGCCGGCGCCCTGCGCGCCCGCGCCGGCGATCAGCACGTTGCCTTGTGCCATCGCGTAGATCTGTCCGTCTGCCCCCTTGAGCGGGGTGAGCAGCAGCGTTCCGCCGCGCAGCGATTTCGCGTTGCCAAGAGAAGACACCGTCACGTCGAGCGTCTGCCCCGGTCGCGCGAAAGGTTCGAGACTTGCGGTCACCATCACCGCGGCGACGTTCTTCAGTTGCAGGTTCATGCCGGGCGGCAGATTGATGCCGAGCTGACCGAGCATCGACTGCAGGCTCTGCGTGGTGAACGGCGTCTGCGTGGTCTGGTCGCCGCTGCCGTCCAGACCGACGACGAGGCCGTAGCCGATCAACTGGTTGGCACGTACGCCCTGCACCGTCGCCAGGTCGCGAACGCGTTCCGCCGCGACCGATGTCGCGAACAACAGTGCCAACAGTGTGAGAAGGATTCGCATGATCAGAATGGCAGGAATGTGAGGAAGATGCGCGACAGCCAGCCCATCATCTGCGCTTCGTCGATGTAGCCGGAGCCGCGATAGTCGATGCGCGCATCGGCGACCTGCGTGGAGCTGACGGTGTTCGGCGGCAGGATGGTGACGGGATTGACGACGCCGGAGAAGCGCAGCGTTTCGGTGTTCTTGCTGAT
>DATCWO010000308.1:0-2457 GCA_036566325.1 Burkholderiales bacterium
AAGGTATTGCCGTCAACCACACCGGCGAGCAGGCCGAGGATCACGAAGCCCATGTGCGAAATTGCGGAGTAGCCCAGCATGCGCTTGATGTTGGTCTGCGCAATGGCAACGATGTTGCCCACCGACAGCGACAGCACCGCCAGAATGATCAGCATCATCTGCCAGTCGAACGCCAATGGGAGCAATCCGCTGACCAGCAGACGAATGGCCATGGCGAATCCGGCGAGCTTGGACGCGGTACCGATGAACAGGGTCACGGCGTTCGTCGCGCCGTGATAGACGTCGGGAATCCACATGTGGAACGGCACGGCGCCCAGCTTGAACGCCACGCCGGCAACGATGAACACCAGCCCGAACACCAGCACGATCTGATTGGCCTGGCCGGAGGCGATCACCTCGGCGATTTCGCGAATGTAGAGCGTGCCGGTCGCGCCGTAGAGCATCGACATGCCGTATAGCAGCAGGCCGGAGGCCAACGCGCCGAGGACGAAATACTTCATCGCCGCCTCGGTCGATTGCGCCGAATCCCGATTCAGCGCGATCAACGCGTACAGACACAGCGACATCAGTTCGAGACCGATATACAGGGCGATGAGGTGATTGGCGGAAATCATCACCATCATGCCGAGCATCGAGAACAGCGACAGCACAAAGAAATCGCCGGACAGCAGATTGCGATCAGCCAGATACACGCGCGAGTAGGCGAAATAGGCCGACACGGCGATATAGGTCACGAGCTTCAGCACATCGCTCATCACGTCGCCGACGAACATGTCGTTGAAGGCGAAAGCGGTCTCGCCATTGGTGGCCTGCAACATCCCGATGGTAAGGATGGCGCAACCCAGCAAGGTGGCCTGCGACAGCAGGTAGGTTACATAACGGCGCCGTTCCGGCAGATACAGATCGACCATCAGAATGATGGACGTCATGATCAGGAGAAACACCTCCGGATACGCGGGCATGATCAATTGCAGTGTGCTGTTCATATCGGAATGTGGATCGTATGCGCTGAGTTACAGCTTGCCGGCCGCGACGTGCTTGAGCAGATCGGCGACGGAAGCATGCATGACTTCGGTGAAGGGGAACGGATAAATCCCCATGGCCAGCACGGCGATGGCAAGCAGGCCGAGCACGAGAAACTCGCGCCGGTTGACGTCTTCCATCTCGGCGACCTTCGGATTGGCGATCGCGCCGAAAATCACGCGCTTGTACAGCCAGAGCGAATAGGCCGCACCGGTAATGATTGCCGTCGCGGCGACGAACGCGACCCAGAAATTGGTTTTCATCGCGCCGAGGACAACCATGAATTCGCCGACGAATCCACTCGTGGCCGGCAGGCCCGAGTTCGCCATGGCGAACAGCATCATGAAGGCGGCGAACTTCGGCATGCTGTTCACCACTCCGCCGTAATCGGCGATCTGACGACTATGCAGACGGTCGTACATGACGCCGATGCAGAAGAACATCGCGGCGGAGACGAAGCCGTGCGACAGCGCCTGGATCAGCGCACCCTCGATGCCGATCGCGTTGAAGAGGAAGAAGCCGAGCGTGACGAAGCCCATATGCGCAACGGACGAGTACGCCACCAGCTTTTTCATGTCGGACTGCACAATCGCGACCAGGCCGATGTACACCACTGCGATCAGCGACAGCGCGATCATGAGCCACGCCAGTTCGCGGCTGGCATCCGGCAGAATCGGCAGCGAGAAGCGAACGAAACCGTAGGTGCCGAGCTTCAGCATGATTGCCGCCAGCACCATGGAGCCGCCGGTCGGCGCTTCGACGTGCGCATCCGGCAGCCAGGTGTGTACCGGCCACATCGGCACCTTGACCGAGAAAGCGGCGAAGAAGGCGAAGAACAGCAGAATCTGCGGTGTCATCGCGAGCGGCACATTGAACCAGTCAGGGATGGAGAAGCTGCCGTTCGATTCGACGTACAGATAAATGAAGCCGATCAGCAGCAGTAACGAGCCGAGCAAGGTATAGAGGAAGAACTTGAACGCCGCATAGACGCGGTTCGGGCCGCCCCATACACCGATGACCAGATACATCGGGATCAGCGTCGCTTCGAAGAACACGTAGAACAGCATGCCGTCCAGCGACGAGAACACGCCGTTCATCAGCCCCGACATGATCAGGAAGGCAGCCATGTACTGCGCCACGCGCGACTGGATGACCTGCCAGCCGGCGATGATCACCAGCACCGTGATGAACGAATTCAACAGCACGAACAGCATGGAAATGCCGTCCACGCCGAGGTGATAGTTGATGTTGAAACGGTCGATCCAGGGCTTCAGCTCGACGAACTGGAACGCACTCGTGCCGGTATCGAAACCGGTGAACAGCGGGATCGTGACCAGAAAACCAATCACGGAGCCGACCAGCGCCAACCAGCGGGCAATACGCGCGTTGCGATCCGCGCCGGTGGCCAATACGGCCGCACCGAAAAGTATCGGT
>DATCWO010000001.1:0-2785 GCA_036566325.1 Burkholderiales bacterium
CGAACGCATGCTCGCCATGCGCGCGTTCATGCGCGATCGCCATGTGGAGAAGCGCGAAAACCCCGAAGTGCTGAAGCAGGTCGGCCTCTCGGTGCAGGAGGTTGAAGACATGTATCGCTACATGGCCATCGCGAATTACGAGGATCGCTTCGTCATCCCGTCTTCGCACCGCGAATACGCCGAAGACACCTTCGACATGCGCGGCGGCTGTGGCTTCTCATTCGGCAACGGCTGTTCTGACGGCGTGAGCGAACCGAGCCTGTTCGGCGGCAAGAAGCATCGCACCATTCCCATCAAGCAAACCGTCTAGGCAAAGGAAAACACCATGAGCACACTCAAAGCACTCTCCGCGCTCCTGAGTTACCCGACGGAAGACCTGATGCGTGCGCTGCCGGAAATCGCGCAACTGCTCGGTCAGGACAAGCATCTCGCCCGCCGCGATCGCGAAGCGCTGGCCAACCTGCTCAACGAGCTGACCAATGCGGATCTGCTCGATGCACAGGAGCGTTATGTCGAAGTGTTCGATCGCGGTCGCGCCACCGCGCTGCATCTGTTTGAACACGTGCACGGCGAATCGCGCGATCGCGGCCAAGCGATGGTCGATCTCACGCAGGTCTATGCGCGTGCGGGCTTCGATCTCGCCACACACGAGCTGCCGGATTATCTGCCCGCGATGCTCGAATTCCTCAGCTATCGCCCCACCGCCGAAGTGCAGGACATGCTCGGCGACTGCGCGCACATCCTGCGCGCCATTGGCGAAACGTTGCAGACGCGGGAAAGCCGCTACAGCGCATTGTTCGGTGCGCTGTTGAGCCTGATCGGCGAAGAAGGACTCAGCCCGACGGCCAACCGTGCGATCGAAGTCGACAAATCGCTCGACGAGGAATGGGCCGAAGCGCCGGCCTTCGACGGCATGGCCTGCAGTTCAAATCAGGCACCGAAGAAATCGGTGATCCAGATCGTCAAGCGCGCGGCGTAAGGAGCAAAACGATGAGCTACATGAACCAGTTTGTATTCGGCCTCTATCCCTACATCTGCCTGGCCGTGTTTTTCCTCGGCAGCCTGCTGCGCTTCGATCGCGAGCAGTACACCTGGAAGAGCGATTCGTCTCAGCTGCTGCGGCGCGGACAACTGCGTCTCGGCTCGAATCTCTTCCACATCGGTGTGCTGTTCCTGTTCTTCGGCCACTTCTTCGGCATGCTGACGCCGCACTTCGTCTACGAACGCTTCATCGACGCAGGCGACAAGCAACTGATGGCGATGATCTCGGGCGGTATCGCCGGCACGCTCGCCTTCATCGGCCTGACGATCCTGCTGCATCGGCGTCTCACCGAACCGCGCATCCGCGCCACGAGCAAGACCGGCGACATCATGATCGTCGTGCTGCTGTGGCTGCAGCTCGCGCTCGGCCTCGCCACCGTGCCGCTGTCCGCGCAACACTTGGATGGCAGCGTGATGCTGTTGCTGGCCGAATGGGCGCAACGCATCGTTACCTTCCAGGGCGGCGCGGCCGAACTCGTGGCCGGCACCTCGTGGGTGTTCAAGGCGCACATGTTCCTCGGCATGACGATCTTCCTCGTCTTCCCGTTCACGCGCCTCGTGCACGTCTGGAGCGGCTTCGCGGCCATCGGCTACGCTTTCCGCTCGCCGCAGATCGTGCGCACCAAACGCCGCATCAGCGCGACGCGTCCGGTCGCACCGCAGCCTGCCGCGACACCGGCCCGGGCACCCGCCCCGACGCATGCAGCGCAACCGGCCGTCGCATCGCTCAGCGAAGCGAAAGTGTGATGAGCCGTATGCGCAACCGGCTCAGGACGAACGGAAGTGAATGGAGAATGACATGGCAAGCGTAAACAGCGTCCCCATCAGCGGCGAATCGGATTCGGATCTGCGCGTCGCCGCGGTGCGCGAACTATTGCGCCAGCGCGCGGCGGAACTCGCGCTGTTCGACGACGGCGTGAACGAGGAGACTGCGATCGAGCGCCTGCTCGATATCGAGGCGCAGACGCCCATGCCGACCGACGAGGAATGCAAGCGCTATTACGACACGCACCGCGCCGACTTCCGCAGCGGCGATCTGGTCGCCGCGCGGCACATCCTGTTCGGTGTCACGCCGGGTACGCCTGTCGAGGCATTGCGACGCAAGGCGGAAGAGACGCTGCACACCTTGCGCGGCGATCCGCAGCGCTTTGAAGAGCTTGCGCAACAGTTGTCCAACTGCCCATCCGGACAGCATGGCGGCAACATCGGTCAGATCACGCGCGGTGAATGCGTGCCGGAGTTTGATTACGCACTGTTCGAGAATGAAACCGTCGGCGCACTGCCGCGGTTGGTGAACACGCGTTACGGTTTTCACATCATCGCGGTGGAAAAACGCAGCGCCGGCAAACAGGTGCCCTACCCGGCGGTGAAATCGCAAATCGCCGATCGACTCACAACGCTGGTGCGCGCCAGGGCGCTGGCGCAGTATGTGCGCATTCTTGCCGGGCAGGCGGACATCGAAGGCGTGGACTTGCAGGGTGTGGATACGCCGTTGGTGCAATGACGATAGCGGAGAGCAGAAAGTCAAAACTGAAAAACGTCTCATCCGTCATTCCGGGCAAGGAGCGAAGCCCCGCGACCCGGAATCCAGAGGAACTAGGAAGTGGATCGCAATGCATCTGGATTCCCGCTTTCGCGGGAATGACGGTAGTTAGGGAATCGATTTGTTCTTCTGCGTGTCTCTGTAGTGAAAAGTCTTTCACATGCCCGACGACCTGCTGAATCGCCTGCGCCGCTTCGAGAA
>DATCWO010000027.1:0-9940 GCA_036566325.1 Burkholderiales bacterium
GCCGGCACCTCTCTGCGATGGAATTCCTGCTCGACAAGATCAAAGGTACCAAGACGAATGCGGATTTCTTCGATTCGATGCGCCGGGGTTAAATAAACATAAACAAGATCAGCGCTTCAAGGTCGCCGACTACTCCCGCCCCGACTACGCTGCCGTGTCGCAGCCGGCACCTCTCTGCGATGGAATTCCTGCTCGACAAGATCAAAGGTACCAAGACGAATGCGGACTTCTTCGATTCGATGCGTCGGGGTTAAACCCGAAATTGCCTTGGCGGTCCGGCTCTGACATAATCGCCCGCTTATTTTTGGGTTTGAAACGCTGGGCACCGGGCCCGAGCGAAGCCAAGCCCGCACACTCAAGGATCTCGTATGAAAGCCGCTATTCACCCCGATTACCAGGACACGCCGGTCAACTGCTCCTGCGGTAACACTTTCACGACCCGCTCCACGCTCGGAAAACCGCTGCATGTGGAAGTGTGCTCGGCCTGCCATCCCTTCTACACCGGCAAGCAGAAAATCGTCGATACCGCCGGTCGCGTGGAAAAATTCCGCCAGAAATACGCCAGCAAAACAGCGACCAAATAGTCGCTTTCGACGGCACGGCATCCCGGCCCGCAGGGGAAGGGAGAACAAAAAGGCAGCTGCGGCTGCCTTTTTTGTCGCCCTGCTGCGCGCAACGCTACAATGGCCCGCGTCTTTGCAGGCGCAGTGATTCGGCAGTTATCGTGCGGCCGCATTTGTGGCGGCTGGGGCGAAATTTGCCTCCACGTCGCACGGCTACCTAACTGGCGACCATCCGCGCTTGCTCTGTTTTCCGAGTTCGGACGTAACGAAAAATCTCCCAACAATGTCCGCCTGGCTATCACGTCGAATTCCGTTACCCCTGCATGACTGGCCGCTTGCCGCGCTGGTCGCCGCCTTTCTGTTGCCAGGTCTGCTGGGGCACGATCCGTGGAAAAGCGAAGATGCAATCGGCATCGGTGTCGTGCACCAGATGCTTTCCACCGGTAACTGGCTTACGCCGCAACTGGCCGGCGAACCTTTTCTGCAAGACGGCCCGATTTATTTCTGGGTGGCCGCCGCTTTCGTCAAACTACTTGCTTTCGCCTTGCCCGCCCATGAAGCGGCGCGTTTCGCCAGCACGCTCTTTGTCCTGCTCGCGCTCTGGTGGGTCAGGCTCGCTGGGCGGGAGCTCTACGGCAAGACGGAAGGCGATCTGTCGATGCTCGCGCTGCTCGGTTGTATCGGGTTGATGTGGCACGCCCACGAGACAGCGCCCGACATGGCCATGATCGCCGGACTGGCGGGCGCCTATTACGGTCTTGCCATCGCGCAGCGCATGCCGCTCAAGGGTGGCGCATTTTTCGGCGTCGGCTGCGGGCTCGCCTTTCTCGCCAAAGGATTGTTCGGGGTCGCACAACCTTTGCTTGCCGCATTGTTGGTACTGGCCTTCTCTGCCGAATACCGCAAACGCGAATTCGGTTTCGCCGTCGGCATCGGGCTCGCGGTGCTTGCCCCCTTCGCTGCCGTATGGCCCTGGCTGCTGAGCGTGGATGCACCACGCTATTACGAAAGCTGGTGGGCGTGGCAAATCGCGAACATCACGAGTCAACCGGAATGGAACGAGATACTCGACACCATCAAAACGCTGTCATGGGCCGCGTGGCCGGCGTGGCCGTTGACACTATGGGCGACGTGGACGTACCGCAGACGTTTGCGCGAGCCGGGCTATGCGGTGCCGCTCGTGGCCGGACTGGTTTCCCTCGGTCTTCTGATGTTCGTCGAATCGCCCGACGAAATGGACACGCTGGTCATGCTCGTGCCGCTGGCGATCCCAGCAGGCAGCGCGGCGGTGCGCATGCGGCGCGGCGCGACCAATGCGCTGGCATGGTTCGCCATCATGACCTTCACGCTCATCGGCTGCTTCATGTGGCTCATGTGGATCGCGGCACTCAGCGGATTTCCGGAACAGCTCGCGGCCAACGCCACGAGACTGCAGCCCGGCTGGGAATTGAAAATCAACCTGGTCGCATTGCTGAGCGCGCTTGCGCTCACGATCGGCTGGCTGATTCTCATCCTGCGCAGCGAACGTTCGAATTTGCGTGCCCTGACGCACTGGGGAGCGGGCGCCGCACTGTGCTGGGGTCTGGCCGCCACGCTGTGGCTGGGCTGGATCGACCATGGCCGCTCGTATCGCAGCGTCGCCGAAGGTCTCCGCACGCACCTGCCGGCGCGCTACAGTTGCATCGAAAGTCGCGGTTTACGACTACCGCAGCGCGCGCTATTCGACTATCACGCGAACATCGAAACGCGACGGCAGGAAATCCACGGCACGACCAAGTGTCCATACCTGCTGGTGCAGACCAGTACGCGCGAACGCGCGGCCGATCCGGGGCGCGAATGGCAGCGCATATGGGAGGGCAGCCGGCCGCGCGATCGCGAACGCTATCGGTTGTATCGCAGAAAGGGCTGATCGATGTCGCTGCTCACCCGCACTGAATCCTGGCATCGCCTCACGGAACATCATGCGCGCGTGGCGGATTTGCATATGCGCGACATGTTTGCCACCGATCGTGAACGCGGCAAACGCTATGGCACGGACGCGGCCGGGCTCCATCTCGACTATTCCAAGCACCGCATTACCGACGAAACGCTGCAGTTGCTGGCCGGACTTGCGCGGGAGCGCGATTTGGCCGGCTGGGTCGCGCGGATGTTCGCCGGAGAGCCCATCAACAATAGCGAGCAGCGCGCCGTGCTGCATGTGGCGCTACGTGCCGCCTCGCCACCTGCTGAAGTTTCTGAAACGCTGGGCCGCATGCGCGCATTCGCGCATGCAGTACGCAACGGCACGTTGACCGGAGCGACAGACGAACGCATTACCGATGTGGTGAACCTCGGCATCGGCGGTTCAGATCTCGGCCCGCGCATGGCCACGCGCGCCTTGCGCCGATTTTGCCCGGATCTGCCGCGCGTACATTTTGTCGCCAACGTGGACCCGGAGGATCTCAATGCGACGCTCGCCGATCTGCGTCCCGAATCCACGCTGTTCATCATCGCATCCAAGACCTTCACCACCGCCGAAACCTTGATGAATGCGCAGCGTGCGCGTGCCTGGTTGGGTACTCGTATTGCCGAAACGGATCTGGGCAGGCATTGCGCCGCCATCAGCACAAATCTGGTGGCTGCCGGAAATTTTGGCATCGCGGAAGAACGCATCTTTCCGATGTGGGACTGGGTCGGCGGCCGTTTCTCGCTTTGGTCGGCGGTTGGGTTGGCGCTCATGATCGCAATCGGCCCGGAAGCCTTCGATGAATTGCTGGCCGGCGCACGCGACATGGACGAACACTTCCGCACTGCGCCGGTGGAATCGAACATGCCGGCGATCCTCGGACTCCTCGGCGTCTGGTACACCAATTTTTATGGGGCGCGTACGCATGCCGTCCTGCCCTATGCGGAAGACCTGCTGCTGTTTCCAAATCACTTGCAGCAGCTCGAAATGGAATCGAACGGCAAACGCGTGGACCGCGACGGCGAAGCGGTCGACTACGCCACCGCCCCGGTGTTGTGGGGCAGCGTGGGCACCAACGGCCAGCACGCATTTCATCAACTGCTGCATCAAGGCACACAGCTCGTGCCGGCGGATTTCATTGTGGTGCGTACCTGCGCCGAACCCGGCGATGCCGAAGCGCATCGCATGTTGCTCGCCAACGCACTCGCCCAAAGCGCGGCGCTGATGACAGGCCACGACGATACCGTCCAGCCGTATCGCCACTATCCGGGCAACCAGCCCTCCAGCACCATCGTCCTGCCGCGCATCGATCCCTACTCGCTCGGTGCGCTCGTGGCGCTCTATGAACACAAGGTGTACGTTCAAGGCGTCATGTGGGGGCTCAATAGTTTCGACCAGTGGGGTGTCGAATTAGGCAAAGGCATCGCACAGTCGCTGATCCCGGTTCTTGCGGGTGAGATGCCCGGTACGGGAGTGGACGGCTCGACGCATGCCCTGATCGACCGTCTGCGCATATCTACAGAAAACGAGTAGCGGCCGTGTACACACCACATCTATGCAGCGGCCATCATGAGGTCATGCAGTACGCTGCCGCATCCGGCAGCAACAACCAGAGGAGTACACAGCCATGAACGAAGAAACGCTGAATATAAGTATTCGCAAATTTCTCAAACAAGTCGGCGTGCTGTCGCAACGGGAGATCGAGCGCGCAGTCAGCCGCGCGCTTGAATCCGAAGCCCTGCGCGGTGACGAGCATCTCCCCGCTGTCATGACGCTTGAAGTGGCTGGGCTGCGACTGCGCACTCAATTCGAAGGGACGATCAAGCTCGACAACGACGACGCGCCCGCTACAGCCGGATGAAGTGCTCGCGGTAGTACTTGAGCTCCTCAATGGACTCCTGAATATCGGCCAGTGCCTCATGCTTGCCGTGTTTACTGAGTCCCTTGGCGAGCTCGGGCTTCCAGCGCCGCACCAGTTCCTTCAAAGTACTGACGTCGAGATTCCGATAATGAAAATAGGATTCCAGCGCCGGCATATAGCGCGCCAGGAATCGTCGATCCTGGCAGATCGAGTTGCCGCACATTGGTGAAGCGCCCTTCGGCACATGCAGGAGCAAAAAATCCAGCATCTGTTTTTCCGCCTCTGCCTCCGACAGCGTCGATTCCTTTACCTTGGCAATCAATCCGGATCGGGCATGGGTACCCTTGTTCCAGTCGTCCATGCCATCAAGCACTTCACCCGCCTGATGAACGACGAGAACGGGCGCTTCGGCGACCGCCTCAAGCTGGGAATTCGTCACCACAATCGCCACTTCGATAATCCGGTCGCGCTCCGGGCTCAGGCCGGTCATCTCCATATCGATCCAGATGAGGTTGTTCTGGTCTTGGGCCATGCTGATCATCGTCTCAAGTAAAATGAAATTGTCTCATAGGCCGCCGCGCATCATCATGTTCGTATGAATGCTTTCACCTACGCTTTCCTCGCAGCACTCGGGCTGGGGACCGCGATCCGTCTGTGGCTTGCGTATCGACACACACGCCATGTCGATATGCATCGCAACCGCGTGCCCACAAGCTTCGCGGATCGCGTGACGCTGGACGCACATCAGAAGGCTGCTGGTTACACCATCGCCAAGACCCGATTGCATGTCATCGAAACGCTGGTCGGCGTGTCGGTATTGCTGCTATTGACGTTGGGCGGCGGCGTGCAGTGGCTGTCCGAGCAATGGTCGACATGGTTCGCGCCGGGTGGTTATGCGCATGGTATTGCGTTGATCGGCAGCGTCTTTGCCATTACCGGACTGATCGATCTGCCGTTCGCGCTTTACCGCACCTTCGCCATCGAAGCGCGCTTCGGCTTCAATCGTGTGACGCTTCGTCTGTTTGTATCCGATCTGTGCAAGCAAGTGCTGATCGGCGCCGCGCTGGGCATTCCCCTGCTATTCGTCGTGCTGTGGCTGATGAACCAGATGGGCAGTTGGTGGTGGCTCTATGTCTGGCTCACATGGATGGGATTCAATGTGCTGATATTGATTCTCTTCCCGACCGTCATTGCGCCGCTGTTCAATAAATTCAGCCCCCTGCAGGACGAAAGCCTGCGTGAACGCATCGAGCAATTGCTCGGAAGATGCGGTTTCAAGACCAAGGGCGTCTTCGTCATGGATGGCTCGAAGCGCTCAAGTCACGGCAATGCCTACTTCACCGGCCTGGGCGCAGCAAAACGAATTGTCTTTTTCGATACCCTGCTGTCACGCCTCGCACCCGCTGAAATTGAAGCGGTGCTTGCACATGAACTCGGCCACTTCAAGCGTCGCCATATCACCAAGCGCATCGTGTTGATGTTTGCGATCAGTCTGGCATTCCTTGCCGGCTTGGCATATCTTGCGCAGCAAGCGTGGTTTTACCAGGGACTGGGCGTACACGATCAAAGCACCGCGACAGCCCTGCTGCTATTTATAATGGTTGTGCCGAGCTTCACTTTTTTCGCGCAGCCTCTCGGCAATTCCTATTCGCGCAAACACGAATACGAGGCGGATGCCTATGCTGCGCATCAGACCGGCGCGACCGATCTGATACACGCCCTGGTGAAGCTTTACCAGGACAATGCCGCAACGTTGACGCCGGACCCGCTACACTCCGCTTTTTACGACTCGCACCCGCCGGCAGGTCTACGGATCGCGCGCTTGCAAGCGTTGGCTCAATAACAGGAGAACCGTGATGAGCGCATTGCATACCAGACACTGCCAGGCGCAAGTGGATCGTCTTACCGACGATGCCGCCGCCGCGCTCGTGACTCAACTGACCGACTGGCAACTCGAAGCCGGACAATTGCACAAGCTATATTCGTTCAAGAACTACTATGCGACCATGGCTTTCGTGAATCTCGTCGCATGGATATCGCATCGCGAAAATCATCATCCGGACCTGCATGTCAGCTTCAACAAGTGCAAGGTCATCTACAGCACCCACTCCGTTGGCGGACTATCGGACAATGATTTCATTTGTGCGGCACGCCTCGACGCTGCCGTGAGCGCCTGATATGCCGGGCAAACAATTGAACGGCCAGGTGATCGCCGCTTTTGGTCGCCACTATCTGATCGAGACCAATTCCGGCGAAGTGGTGCGCTGCTCGCCGCGCGGCAAACGCAGCACGGTCGCCTGCGGCGACCGTGTTTTGATCGAGATGACGGGCGACCGCGAAGGTGTGATCGAAGCGACAGATCCGCGCTCATCGCTATTCATGCGAGCGGCCGAACATCGGCAAAAAATTATCGCGGCGAACGTGACCCAGGTCGTGATTGTCGTAGCAGGGGTGCCCAGCTTCAGCGACGAACTGATCGCGCGAGCGCTTGTCGCCGCCGAACATCAGTCGCTGCAGGCAATCATCGCGCTTAACAAAGCCGATCTGATGGAAGCAACGGCCGCGGCGCACGAGCGCCTCAAGCCCTTCGAGCGCGCAGGTTATCGCGTGATCGAATTGAGCGCCAAGCGCAATGTCGCGGTTCTCGTGGAGGCCTTGCAGGGACACACTACCGTGCTGCTGGGACAGTCGGGAATGGGGAAGTCGACCATCGTGAACACCATCGTTCCGGAAGCCGACGCCGCCACGCGTGAGATTTCAACCTTCCTCGATTCCGGCCGTCACACGACGACCAATGCGCGCCTGTATCGACTGGGGCCGGACACATCCCTGATTGACTGCCCCGGCTTGCAGGAATTCGGTCTGGCGCATCTGACCGCCGATGAGATCGAACATGGGTTCATTGAAATGCGACCGTTCCGCGGGCAATGCCAGTTTCGCGATTGCCGCCATTTGAGCGAACCGGATTGCGCCGTCCGCGCGGCGGTCGAACGAGGAGCGCTGGATCCACGACGCATTGAACTGTTGCATCGCATCCTCGCCGCACCGAGCGGTGGCGGTTGATTCTTTCCAACTAGGTCACGCCGGCCGCAATGCTGACCACCAGCAGTAACGCGAGCCAAAGCACCAGCGCCCGCCACACCAATCCCACCGTACTGTCGAGGAACGGAACGTCCGCTTCTTCGCCGAGACCCATTTCCGGCCGATCTTCGATCAACCCCGCTCGTACCACTGGCGTGCCCAACCGTACGCCGAGCGCCCCTGCGCCCGCCGCAATGACGATGCCGATGATTTGATCGGGCCAGCGCAACGCCTGTGTGCGCCAGCAGTAGATCGCGTCTTCGAAGTTGCCCACAATGGCGAACGCACCCGCAGTAAAGCGGGCCGGGATCGCGTCGATGACACCGAAAGCCGTGCGCGAGAATTCGCCGAATCGATCACGCCAATTTACCGGCTCCGGTATCGGCGCATCGCTGCCGGCCATGGTCGGAAAAAAATCGGTTTCAACGCCTAGCGCCGTGTCCGGCGCATAAAGTCCGGCTGAGCTGCCGGTCGGCAAGCGCTCGCCCCAGCGATGAAATAAAAACAGCGCTACGCGATACAGGATCGCGCCGACCGGGCCGGGCAAAATGACAAACCAGAACATCACGCCGAAGACATGTCGGTGCGATGTCGCGAGCGCGCTTTCGATCGTCAACATGGTGATTTCGTTGATCGTCAGGCCATCGCAATCATGGCCGCGCCACTCCCCCAATAGCATTCGCGCATGCTCGACATCGCCCGCCTTCAGTGCCGTATGAATATCGGTGAAATAGTGACTTTCTTGCCGGAAGCCCATGGTGACGTACAACACGGCGACATTCAGTATCAGACCCAGCAACGGGTGAATGCGCATCAAACCCGCATAAACCAGCCAACTCACCACCACCGCAGGCAGTAGCGCGAGCAACCAGGCGATGACGCCGTGATGTCGTTCGCCCGCGTTGAATTTGCTTTCCAGCAGCGCCGCATAGGCGCCGAGTGGCGCAAAGATACGGCGGCGATCGCTCAGCGGCCGCCACTGTTCCAGCACTAACGCGAGAATGAGGGAGATAAGCGCCATAGCGTTTGTTGTTGCGGGACTTGCATCCCGTTACGCCTATTGTCAAGGACGCCTATTATACGGGCCGACTTTGCTCCAAACCGGTAACCAGACAAACGGATCAGAGCCGTGCTGCGGCAAAAGTATCGCAATGATTTGGATTGCCGCTTTCCAGCCCGGCGCGGAACCAGCGAACCCGCTGTGTAGCGCTGCCATGCGTGAATGATTCCGGCGAGACGTAACCGCGGGACTGCATCTGGATGCGGTCATCACCGACTGCTGCAGCGGCGGCCAAGCCTTCCTCGATGTCGCCCGTTTCGAGAATGGCGGGATTGTGGCTGGCCCACACCCCAGCGTAACAGTCCGCCTGCAGTTCAGTGCGGATTGACGCCTCATTGCCACCATCGGCACGCGGCCCCCGTGCGCGATCCATGATGCCCAGCAGATTTTGTACGTGATGCCCGACTTCGTGTGCGATCACATAAGCCTGGGCAAAATCGCCGGGCGCCTGAAAGCGCGCCTGCAGATCGCGGAAGAACGACAAATCGATATAGAGCTTACGATCGGCCGGGCAATAGAACGGACCGACTGCCGCCTGCGCGTAACCGCATGCGGATTGCACCGCACCGCTAAACAGAACCAGTGTCGGTTTGTCATAGCGAATGCCGCTTTGCTGAAAAATCGGCGCCCAGGTGTCTTCGGTGCTGCCCAGTACCGCGGCCACGAAGTCGCGCGCGGGATCAGCTTCGCCTTGCGCCACCGGCTCGGACGTGGTCGGCGCTTCGGTCAGGCCTTGCAGCACCACACCAGGATCGATCCCCAGGAACATCGCCACCAGCGCGACAATCACTACACCGACTCCGCCGCCCGCAATGCCGCGCCCCATGCGAACCCCTCGACGATCTTCCACGTTCACGCTGCGTCGTTGATTTCCCAGTCGCATCGATCGACTCCAATTTGCGCTAGCCCATGCAAGCGATGCGCCGCGATGGCCGCTCAGGCAGCGCCGTTGGCCGGTGTCCCAAGATAACGACAGAAATTCATCAGCATTCCGGCTGTGGCGCCCCAGATGTAACGCGCACCGAACGGCACTGCGTAATAGTGGCGTTCCCGGCCACGATGGACAACGGTGTTGCATTGATGATTTTGCGGATCGAGGAGGAAGGCCAGCGGCACTTCGAAAACATCGGCCACCTCAAAAGCATCGAGCGTCAAGGGCGGCGGCGCACTGATCAGGCCGATCACCGGCGTGACGCGGTAGCCCGTAACGGTGATGTATTCGCTCAGCGTGCCCAGCACCTCGACCCGTTCCCGCGGCAGCCCGATCTCTTCAGTGCTTTCGCGCAAAGCGGTATCGAAAACCGTCTCGTCGCCCGGATCGGTCCGCCCTCCGGGGAAACTGATCTGGCCAGCGTGATCGTATAGATGATCGGTGCGCACCGTGAACAATACGCGGAGTTCGCCTTCGTGTACGACAACCGGAACCATCA
>DATCWO010000157.1:0-17344 GCA_036566325.1 Burkholderiales bacterium
TCGCAATTCCGCATCGGCGTATCGATCGTGCGCTAGCGGGTTTTTCTTACAAAGAGAATTCCATCAATGAGCACCCCTACTCGCGGCAGCGCCGCCATTCGTTATCGCATTGTCCCGACGCGCCCCGAAGCGCATGTCTACGAAGTTTCGTGCACCATCGCGCAACCGGACCCCGCCGGTCAGCGCTTCGCGTTGCCAGCCTGGGTTCCCGGCAGCTACATGATTCGCGATTTCGCCCGTCATGTGGTTGCGATCCGTGCGCGTTGCGGGCGAAGCGATGTGTCGATCGTCAAAATCGACAAACACACCTGGCAGGCCGCGCCCTGCGATGGGCCGCTAACGGTGACGATGGAAGTGTATGCATGGGACCTGTCGGTGCGCGGCGCCCATCTGGATACGACGCATGCGTTCTTCAATGGCACCTCGGTGTTTCTGCGTGTGCTCGGGCAGGAGTCGCGTCGCTGTGAAGTGGAAATCGCCCGACCGAGCGGGCGTCGCTATGCTGCATGGCGTGTCGCCACCGCGATGCGACGCAAGCAGGCGCGTGCTTATGACTTCGGGCTGTATCAGGCGGAGAACTATGATGAACTGATCGACCATCCGGTAGAAATGGGCGCCTTCACGCTGGCGACCTTCAAGGCGCGCGGTGTGCCGCACGACATCGTGATCACCGGCCGGCACGAAGCGGATATGGATCGCCTCTGCCGTGACCTCAAGCGCCTGTGCGAATGGCATATCGACTTCTGGGGCACGGCGCCGATGGATCGCTACGTGTTTCTCGTCACCGCCGTGGGCGAGGGCTACGGTGGCCTGGAACATCGCGCTTCCACCGCATTGCTGTGCAGTCGCAACGATCTACCGCGCGTCGATCTGCGCGAGACTAACGAGTCCTATCGCACCTTCCTCGGACTTTGCAGTCACGAGTATTTCCACACCTGGAACGTCAAGCGGCTCAAACCCGCCGCGTTCACGCCTTACAACCTCGATCGCGAAAACCATACGGCCTTGCTGTGGGCCTTCGAGGGCATCACCTCCTATTACGATGATCTTGCGCTGGTGCGCTGTGGTCTGATCACGCCGGCCGAGTATCTGGAAACGCTCGGGCGCGGCGTGACGCAGTTGCTGCGCAACGGTGGTCGGCTCAAACAGACCATCAGCGAATCGAGCTGGGATGCGTGGATCAAGTATTACCGTCAGGACGAGAACACGCCCAATGCGGTGGTCAGCTATTACGGCAAGGGCACGCTGGTTGCGCTATGTCTTGACGGGCTGATTCGCGAACGCACGCGCGGACGCAAGTCGCTCGACGATGTGATGCGCGTGCTGTGGCAGCGTCATGGTGAAACGGGTGTGGGCGTGCCCGAAGACGGCATCGAACGCGTCGCCGAAGAGGTTATCGGGGGGCGCCTGCGCGGATTTTTCGATCGCGTATTGCGCTCCACCTCCGAGTTGCCGTTGAAGGAACGCTTCGCCGCCCTGGGCGTGGCAATGGAATTGCGACCGGCCGAGTCGAGCAGCGATCGCGGCGGCAAGTCGAGCGCCAAGCCGACGAAGGCGCTCGCCGCGCGCGGTGTTTTGGGCGCCAAGACAATGAGTACGGGCGCCGACGTGAAACTCGCGCATGTCTACGAAGGTGGCGCGGCACAGACGGCCGGCTTGTCGGCGGGCGACATCATCGTGGCCGTGAACGGCTTACGCATGACGGCGAAGAACTGCGATACGCAACTCGGCCAATACAAGCCGGGCGACAGTCTGCATGTGCACGCATTCCGACGCGATGAGCTGCATGAGTTCAAAGTGGTGCTGCAGGCGCCGCCGAGCGATACCTGCGCGCTGCATTTCACGCCGAAGCGCGTGGCGGCACAGCGCGCATGGGTTAACGACGCAATTGATGCTTAGGCGATTTTTGCTTCAGTGAACTTGACGATCGCGATCGAGACGTTGTCGCCGCGTCCGTTGGCGCGCTGGCGCACGGCATTGAGCAGCGCTTCGGCGGCCTGACGCGGCGGTAACGCGTCCAGCACCTTGCCCAGTTCGGCATCGGTGAAGTAATCCCACAGCCCGTCCGAACACAGCAGAAAGGCGTCGCCGCCGTGCAGGGAGCCGGCCGAACCGAATTCCGGCTCGGGGATTTCGGAATGCCCGAGGGCCTGCAACAGCAGATTGCGTTGCGGATGGTTGTGGCGCTCCGCTTCGCTCCACTGTCCCTGACTGATGTACAACTCGACCAGGGAATGATCGCGCGTGCGACTGCGCAGGGTCGGGCCGGTGAAATGATAGAGCCGGCTGTCGCCGACATAAGCCCAGTCGACTCGTTGCGGCTGTACCAGCAACGCCACGACGGTGCTGTGCGGTTCTTCTTCGGTGAGCGCGCGATTGAGTCGGATGACCGTATGAGCTTCACTGATGACGCTGCGCAGTAGGAATTCCGGTGTTTCGTTTTTTGGGGACCACTCCCTAAACAACTGCGCCGCAGTGCGAACCACCTGCTCGGCTGCGGCAGCGCCACCCTTGTGTCCGCCTGCGCCGTCGGCCAACACGGCGAGTGCGGCACCGGGTACGCGCGGATTGGAAAGGATGACGACGCGATCCTGTTGCTCTTTGCGATCGCCGATATGCTGTGCGGTGATCGCGTCGACACTGACGGACATGTTGTTCTTGGAAAAGGCAAGGCGGGCAGTCAAGCTAACTCAACCGCGTCGACGCTGCACGCGTGCACACACGGTGCGCGCACCTTATTTCACGCTGCTCGATCGAATGCAGCGCGAAGTCGCGTGATCGCTGCGTCGCTTTACGGCTCTTGCCGCGCAGATTGCATCGGCTAAGCTGCGAGCATTGAGCGTGCGGAAACGGCAAGGAGGCTCTGACTAAGCTTGTTTGATCAAGGCGATCACCAGTTCGTTTCGCATAAGCGATTGATTGCTTGTCCTCGCTCGTACGGCCATGTGCCGGCGCGTGGAGCAGGGGCCCCTTCAGGGGATGCGAGCGCAGAGGCACACGAAGGAACGCGAAATTAACAGGCACATCACAGCCCGCTACGGGGTCGCATCCATCGATGAAGTCGATGGAGCCTGCTCCGCCCTTCGCGGTCCCACACTCGCGATCATCCTCGGCACTTAATCAGACATTCCCCAATGCGGATCGGCATCGACCTGGGCGGCAGCAAAATCGAAATCATCGCTCTCGATGAGACCGATGCGGTGCGCTTGCGTCGTCGTGTCGCCACACCTGTGGACGATTACGAAGCGACGCTGCGTACGATTTGCACGTTGGTGCAGGATGCCGAACGCGAACTAGGCACGCGTGCGAGCGTCGGTATCGGCACGCCGGGCTCGCGATCGCCGGCGACCGGCTTGATGCGCAATGCCAACAGCGTATGTCTCAACGATCATCCGTTGCAGCGCGATCTTGAACATCTGCTGGCGCGCGAAATCCGCATTGCAAACGATGCCAACTGCTTTGCGCTGTCGGAAGCGGAAGACGGCGCGGCCGCTGGTGCAGCCTGCGTGTTCGGGGTCATTCTGGGGACGGGCGTCGGCGGCGGCCTGGTCATCGCCGGCGCGGCATTGGATGGCGCCAATGGAATTGCGGGCGAGTGGGGCCATAACCCGCTGGGCGAGGAAGCAAATGCCGTTGCGCCGTCCTGCTATTGCGGGCGGCGCGGTTGTATCGAAAGCTATCTATCCGGTCCGGGGCTAGTGGCCGATCATCTCCGCCACGGCGAGTGCGAGTCGGACGTGCCGGCCATTGTTGCGGGCGCCGCGGTGGGTAACGTCGCCTGCGAGGAGACCATGGCGCGCTACGAGGGGCGGCTGGCGCGCGCGCTCGCGACGGTGATCAACATCCTCGATCCCGACGTCATCGTGCTGGGCGGCGGCGTCTCGAATATCGAGCGCCTGTACAACAATGTCCCGGCGCTCTGGCGGCAGCATATTTTTTCGGACGTCGTGCGGACACGTTTGGTGCGCCATCGCCATGGCGATTCGAGCGGCGTGCGCGGCGCTGCCCGGTTATGGGGCCGGCCACCGTCCGGCACGGTGTGAAAAGGGCCCGCGTGCTACACTCCGGCAGCCTTTTTTCTCCGTACGAACATGTACAACAATCAAACTCTTGCCCAGGCCGATCCTGAACTGTGGAATGCCATCACCGCCGAATATCAGCGGCAGGAAGACCACATCGAGCTGATCGCGTCGGAAAACTACGCCAGCCCCGCGGTGCTCGAAGCACAGGGCTCGGTACTGACCAACAAATACGCCGAAGGGTATCCCGGCAAGCGCTATTACGGCGGTTGCGAGCATGTCGATGTGGTCGAGCAGCTCGCCATCGATCGCGCCAAGGCGCTGTTCGGCGCCGAATACGCGAACGTCCAGCCGCATTCTGGTTCGCAGGCCAACCAGGCCGTCTATGCCGCGGTGCTGAAACCCGGCGATCCGATCCTTGGTTTGTCGCTCGCCCATGGCGGTCACCTGACCCATGGCGCGAAAGTCAGTTCCTCGGGCAAGCTCTATCAGTCCTTCGAATACGGCCTCAACGCCGAAGAGGAAATCGACTACGACCAGGTCGCGTATCTCGCCAAGGGTCACAAGCCGAAAATGATCGTGGCGGGCGCCTCGGCCTATTCGCTGACCTATGACTGGAAGCGCTTCCGCAAAATCGCCGACAGCGTCGGTGCGTATCTGATGACCGATGTTGCGCACTACGCCGGTCTGATTGCGGCAGGCATCTACCCCAGCCCGGTGGGCATCGCCGATTTCGTTACCACGACGACGCACAAGACACTGCGCGGTCCGCGTGGCGGATTGATTCTGGCCGGCAAGGAACACGAGAAGAAGATCAACTCGATCGTGTTTCCGTATCTGCAGGGCGGTCCGCTCGAACACGTCATTGCGGCCAAGGCCGTCGCTTTCAAGGAAGCGGCCACGCGCGACTTCAAGCGTTATCAGGAAGACGTGCTGAACAACGCGCGCGTCATGGCGAAGGTGCTGAGCGAACGCGGTCTGCGCATCGTCTCCGGTCGGACCGACTGCCATCTGTTCCTGGTCGATCTGCGGTCGAAGAACATTACCGGCAAGGAAGCGGAAGCGGCGCTCGGTCGCGCGCACATGACGGTCAACAAGAACGCCATTCCGAACGATCCGGAAAAGCCGACGGTCACCAGCGGCGTCCGCCTCGGTACGCCTGCGATGACCACGCGCGGTTTCAAGGAACTGGAAGCCGAAACGGTCGCCAATCTCATCGCCGATGTGCTGGAGAACGCCGGCGACGAGGCGACAATATTGCGTGTGGCCGAACAGGTGAAGGCGCTCTGCCGCAAGTTTCCGGTGTACGCGGAAGGCATGGGCGCAACCCGTTCGGCGAAGCGCTCGATCGTTTAGCGGCAGAACCGCCCGTGAAGTGTCCGTTCTGCAAATCGGACGATACGGCGGTCATCGACACGCGATTATCCGACGACGGCGATACCGTGCGCCGTCGTCGCGAGTGTGAAGACTGCAGCAAACGCTTCACCACCTACGAGCGCGTCGAATTGCAGATGCCCACGGTCGTCAAGACCAGCGGCTATCGCACTGCGTTCGATCGCGAAAAAATCCGTGTCGGTTTCATGCGTGCGCTGCACAAGCGGCCGGTGCCGACCCAGTACGTCGATGCGGCAATCGATCGCATCGAACAGAAAATCCTCTCCCTCGGTGAACGCGAAATCAGCTCACGCACGATCGGTGAAATGGTGATGCGTGAACTGAAGAAAATGGATGACGTCGCCTATATCCGCTTCGCTTCGGTGTACGAGGATTTTCAGCGCATCGATGAATTCCGCGAAAAGATTCTCGAACTCAAGCGGCCGCGCGGTACGGCGAAGCGCCCGGCGCGCAAGAAAACCGCCCCCTGATTCGCAGCATGGCCGCGCCTGGCGAAACCGATCTTCATTACATGCAGCGTGCGCTGGAACTCGCCGCGCGCGGCCTCTACACCACCACCCCTAATCCGCGTGTCGGTTGCGTCATCGTGCGCGACGGCATGATCGTTGGCGCAGGTTTTCACGAGCGCGCCGGCGAACCGCATGCTGAAGTACATGCATTGCGCGCGGCCGGTGAACGTGCGCGTGGCGCCACGGTATACGTCACGCTCGAACCCTGTGCGCATCAGGGGCGCACGCCACCGTGCGTGCAGGCGTTGATCGACGCGCGCGTCGCGCGGGTGGTGTCGGCGATGAAAGATCCGAATCCATTAGTCGCCGGCGGCGGTTTTGACCGCTTGCGCGCGGCCGGCATCGCGGTGGAAAGCGGCGTGCTGGAAGACGAAGCGCGCGCACTCAATATCGGCTTCGTGTCGCGCATGACGCGCGGCCGTCCGTGGGTGCGCATGAAGATCGCCGCCTCGCTGGACGGCAAGACCGCGTTGGAGAACGGCCGCAGTCAATGGATCACCGGCCCGGAGGCGCGGCGCGACGGTCACGCATTTCGTGCGCGCGCCTGCGCCGTGCTGACTGGCATCGGCACGTTGCGGGACGATGATCCGCAACTCAATGTGCGCGAGGTCGAGACGTCGCGCCAGCCGTTGAAGATCCTCATCGATAGCCGGCTGGAAGCGTCGCTCGATGCGCGACTGTTTCAGTCGGGGCAGGTGTTGGTGGCCGCGGCGATCGACGATGCCGAGCGCATTGCCGCGTTCTCGGCGCGGGGTGTAGAGGTCGTTGTTTTGCCGAACGCGAGCGGCAAGGTCGAACTCAGCGATCTGATGCGCGAACTCGGTCGTCGTCAGTTGAACGAAGTGCACGTCGAAGCGGGCTTCAAGCTCAACGGCTCGTTGCTGAGAGCGGGTCTGGTCGATGAATTGCTGGTGTATCTCGCACCGAGCGTGATCGGCGCGTCACCCAACGGCATGTTCAATCTGCCGGCGCTGGATGATCTTGCCCAACAGCGCCGGCTGGAATTTCAGGATGTCGCGCGCATCGGTCCCGATGTGCGTCTGATCGCACGCGTACTCGACTGACGCGCGGTCGCATCGTCGTCTTTCGTCCTCCTTCGGTCTGCGTTCGCTTCATGGAGTGCAAGCGCGATCTGTTCGATTGCCCAGTCGATCTGTGCGGCTTCGATCACCAGCGGCGGTGAAAAACGCAGCACGTCCTCATGCGCATCCTTGGTCAGAATGCCGTGTGCGATCAAACGGTCGAGCACCGCACGGGTGCTGGTTTTGCGCGTGTCGAGTTCGATGCCGATCATTAATCCACGCCCGCGCACATCGCGGATCAACGGGCTGTGGATGCCTCGCAGCCCGTTCAGCAGGCGTTCCCCGAGTACCGCCGCGCGTTGTGCGAAATGTTCGTCCATCATCACGTTCAGCGCCTCCATTGCGACCGCGGCCGCGAGCGGATTGCCGCCGAAGGTGCTGCCGTGATCGCCGGGGCCGAAAACGCTCATGACATCGTCGCGCGCAAGGAAGGCCGACACCGGCAGGACGCCGCCGCCGAGTGATTTACCGAGCATGACCCCGTCGGGCTTGACCTGTTCGTGATCGCACGCGAGGAGGGCGCCGGTGCGACCGAGTCCGGTCTGGATTTCATCGGCGAGGAACAACACGTTTTCGCGCTCGCAGATGCGCGCGCATTCGGCGAGATAACCGGGCGGGGGGACGACGATGCCGCGCTCGCCCTGAATCGGTTCGACGATGAAGGCGGCCGTATTCGGTGTGATGGCTTGTGCCAGCGCTTGCGCATTGCCGTAGGGAACGAGCTTGAACCCGGCCGCATAGGGACCGAAGCCTGCGCGGTATTGCGGCTCGGAGGACATGCCGACGAGGGTGATGGAGCGACCGTGAAAGTTGCCTTCGCAGGCGATGATTTCCGCCTGTTCGTCGCTCACGCCCTTCACGGTGTATGCCCATTTGCGCGCCGCCTTGAGCGCGGCCTCGACCGCTTCCAATCCGGTGTTGACCGGCAGCGCACGGTCCATGTTCGTCAGTCGGCACAACTGCGCGAGGTACGCGGGCAGACGATCGTTGTAGTAAGCGCGCGAAGTCAGGGTGAGCTGATTCGCCTGCTGCGTCAGCGCACGCACGATGCGCGGATGCACATGACCGTGACTGACCGCGGAATAGGCGGACATCATGTCCAGATAGCGCCGACCGTCCCGATCCCATAACCACACGCCTTCGCCACGCACGATGATCACCGGCAACGGCGCATAGTTGTGCGCGCTGTAGCGTTGTTCCAGTTCGATGGACGAGTGTTGCACTTTGCCGCCGCTCAACGCCGAAGCCAGTTCGTGCACGATATTCAACGTGAGATCGTCGCGATCGCGGTGGGGATTGAACTCGGCGATCTCCAGTGCGATCGGCGTCGCGCTTGCGGTGATTTCGGCCAGTGCGTCAATCAGCGGGCGCGCACGCAGACCATCGCTTGCGGGTGTGCCGACGCCGGGCGCGTCGTTCGGGTCGATCGCATCCACGTCCACCGTAATGCCATAGGCGTCGGTATCGTGCGAGACGTGTTCGTACGCGTCGTGCATGACTTCACGCAGCCCGCGCTGTTCGATCTCTTCCATGCCGTAAACGCGCACACCGAGCGCGCGCAACAACGCGGCTTCCTCGGATTCATAACTGCGAGCGCCGATGAGGCAGATGTGTTCGGGTTGCAATACTCCCTGCTTCGGCCCGCCGCGACCAATGCGTCCCAGAAGCATCGCGAGCGGCATGCCGTGCATCATGCCGCTATGCGTGGTCTGGGGAGTGTGCGCATCGAGGTGCGCGTCGATCCACAGCAGCCCCAACCGCTTGTCGCTGCCCAGCCCGCTCAGCGCACCGCGCCAAGTGCCGACGGCGGAACTGTGATCGCCGCCGAGCACAAGCGGGCAGTCGCCGCTTTTAACGACCTCAGCCACGCGCAGGGTGAGGCGCTTGTTCAGGCGTTGAATGGTGTCGCGCACGCTTTCATCGCGGCGCGTTTCGGGGAAGTACAACTCGCCCCACGCCGCATCGACGCCGCGTGAATGCAGCATTTCATCGAGGCCACTACCGCGCAAGCGCAGCGGCCCGTCGCCGCATCCCGGATCTTTTGCCCCGATGCCGCTTGCGTAGCCCAGCAGTACCACCCGCTTGTTCATGCGTCGCTCCTTGTCGCTTCCCTCAGCTTAGAGGGCCGAGTCGCGCGACCGTTGCACGACGGCAGCGACTTTTGCGCCCGCGCTCGCCGCATAGTAGGCTTCGCGCCTCTCCTGTACATTCGTGCCTCATGTTCACTGGAATCGTCGCGGCTGTGGGCCGCATCGCTGCTGTCGAGCCGCGCCCCAAAGGGCTGCGTTTGCGCATTGAAGCGCGTGGATTGCCGATGGATGACGTTGCCGTCGGCGATTCGATTTGCGTCAATGGTGTCTGTTTGACGGTCGTCGAACACACGCCGCAGACGTTCTGCGTCGACGTGTCGGACGAAAGCCTGTCCTGCACCGTTGGCCTGTCCGAGCCCGGCGAAGTCAATCTCGAAAAGGCGCTGCGTCTGGTCGATCGGCTGGGTGGGCATCTGGTCTCGGGCCATGTGGACGGGGTCGGCGAAGTGCAGGGTTTCGCACCCGAAGGCGAAAGTTTTTCTCTGCGCGTGCGCGCTCCGGACGAACTGGCGCGATACATCGCCCGCAAAGGCTCCATTACCGTGCAGGGCGTCAGCCTCACCGTCAATCGCGTCGATGGCAGCAGTTTCGAAATCAATCTGATTCCGCATACGCTCGCCGTCACAACTTTGAAGCATTTGCAGGTGGGTAGTCGCGTCAATCTGGAAGTCGATCAGGTGGCGCGCTATGTCGAGCGCATTCTTGCCTTGCGCGACGACTGAGCGCGGTGATTCAGGGCTCGGAGGCGCCAAGGCTTAGTTCGCGCAGCCGTTGCAGCAGCGGCTCTTTTTGCCTTTCGAGTTCGCGGTAGCGCTCGTACAGATCGTCCATGTCGGCTTGATACGCGTCCGCGCGATCTGCAGCCGCCTGTTGCTCGCGCACTACGTCGTCGTAGTTGCGTGGCGGCCCGGACGGCGGACCATAGGCATCGAACGCAAAGCGCTGCTCATTGAGGCGTAGCGCCTGAACCATCTGGAATTGCTGATACAGCGCCTGCTGTTCGGTCGTCAGTGTTGCGAGCGCCGCGCGCAGCGCCTGGGCTTCTGTTTCGCCCGCCGCGGCCGGCGCGATGCACATCAGCACCAACCAGGTGGCGATGAGCAATACGCGCTGCAGTGGACGCCGTACGGACATGGCATGGCATCGATCAGCAAGACGTGCCGCGCTTAACGTCTTTCATCGGTACTGCTCCTGGCGTGGCTTTCATCTTTCAACCTGCATGCCCTGTGCCCGGCATAAGCGTTGCAGCCGCGATGGTGTCCCTTTGGAGGTGAGCCATGGCAATCGCTACGACATCCATTTCGAATCAAGCTGCCGATATGGCGCAAAACCGTACAGCCTGCGCACTTGGTGGCGTCGCATTGCTTGCGTGGGGCCTCGTGTCGCACCGCAGTCGGCTGACGCGCAGTATGTCTTCGCTCACGGGCGCGGGCCTGCTGTATCACGCCTGGACGGGGCGCAGCCCGGTGGACGCGTTACGTGCGCTCGCGGTCGAACGGTCGGAGCCGATGCTTGTCTCGGACAGCATCCAGGTCGATACCGGCCGCGATGGTACATATCGTTACTGGCGTCATTTGCAAAATCTGCAGCCTGTATTGCAAAGGGTTGAGTCGATCGAGGAACTGGATGCGCGTCGTTCGCGCTGGCGCGTCAGGGCGGCCGACGGTCAGACGCTCGAATGGGAAAGCGAAATCACCGACGACGATCCCGGCAGGGCGATTCACTGGCGCAGTGTCGGTTGCCCGGTGCCACACCAGGGCGTGGTGCGCTTCAGCGACGTGCCGGACCACTGGGGCACCGAAATCACCGTGGAGATGCGTTACATGTTGCCGCGCGGAGAGCGGGGTGAAATCGCCAGACGCATGCTCGGCGATCCGCAGCAGGAATTGGCCGAGGATCTGCAACGATTCAAGCAAATGCTGGCGGAGCAGGACGTCAGCGTGACCGGACCGCACGGCACGTGAATGGATTTCGATGCGTCTGCGGGCGAGCCGTCACAATCGTCGCGGCTGCTATGCCATACGCACGTAGACTTCGATAGCCGGCGCGACGGGATGTCGCGTCTGTTAAGAGCGGGGCTGCGCATTTCACGCTCGCGCGGTTAATCCGTGCCTACGCATTCGGCCATGACTTCCATGGCGGAACACAGTACCCTTGCGAGCGCCTCAGTCGACACATCGTCCTGTATCGGGCGACTGCCGCTGCCAATCCCTTACGTCCGTGCCCGCTTCCACTTCCTCCGCTCGCCGTTTGCAATCGCCTCCTCGTTCGCGCGGCCTGCGCCCGGAAATCGTGGAAGCGCGCCGTGCCAATCTGCCTCGACCGGAGTTTCCGGAAGAGCTGCCGGTCAGTGCACGGCGCGATGAAATCGCGCAGGCCTTGCAGGCGCACCAGGTCATCATCGTGTCGGGTGAGACCGGCTCGGGTAAGACCACCCAGTTGCCGAAGATCTGTCTGTCGATCGGCCGTGGCGTGCAGGGCTTGATCGGCCATACCCAACCGCGTCGCCTTGCTGCGCGCGCCACGGCGTCGCGTATCGCACAGGAACTGAAAAGTGAGCTCGGCCAGACGGTCGGCTACAAGATCCGCTTCAACGATCGCACCAGCCCGTCGAGCTACATCAAGCTCATGACCGACGGCATTCTGCTGGCCGAGACGCAGACCGATCGGGAGCTGCGGCAGTACGACACGCTGATCATCGATGAAGCGCATGAGCGCAGTCTCAACATCGATTTTCTGCTCGGCTACCTGCGCCAGTTGTTGCCGCGGCGCCCTGATCTCAAGGTCATCGTCACCTCCGCCACGCTCGATGCCGAGCGTTTCGCCCGGCACTTCGCCGATCGTGACGGGAAGCCCGCGCCGGTGATCGAAGTTTCCGGCCGTTTGTATCCGGTCGAAATTCGTTATCGTCCGCCGCAGGAAAATGACGACGGCGAACTCGATCTGAACGAATCGATTGCCGATGCGGTCGATGAACTGGCGCGCCTGGGGCAGGGCGATGTGCTGGTGTTTTTGCCGGGCGAGCGTGAAATTCGCGATGCCGCCGAAGCCCTGCGCAAGCATCATCCGCCGCACACCGAAATTCTGCCGCTCTATGCGCGCCTATCCGCAGCGGAGCAGGAGCGCGTGTTCAAGTCGCACATCGGGCGGCGCATCGTGCTGGCGACCAACGTGGCGGAAACCTCGTTGACCGTGCCGGGCATTCGTTATGTCGTCGATGCCGGGCTCGCGCGCATCAAACGCTACAGCTATCGCAACAAGGTCGAGCAGTTGCGCATCGAACCGGTCGCGCAATCCGCCGCTCGCCAACGCGCGGGGCGCTGCGGGCGCGTGGCTGCGGGCGTCTGCATCCGGCTGTACGAAGAAGAGGATTTCAACAAGCGTCCCGCTTACACCGATCCGGAAGTGCTGCGCTCCTCGCTCGCCGCGGTGATCCTTCGCATGAAGGCATTCGGACTTGGCGCGGTCGAAGATTTTCCTTTCATCGATGCGCCTGCGCCCAAGGCGATCCAGGATGGCTATGCGTTGCTGCAGGAACTCGGCGCGGTCGATGAAGCAAACGAGTTGACCGAAATCGGTCGGCAACTGGCCCGACTGCCGCTCGATCCGCGCATCGGACGCATGGTGCTGGCGGCGAAACATGAGGCGTGCCTCGGCGAGCTGTTGATCATTGCTTCTGCGTTGTCGGTACAGGATCCGCGCGAACGGCCGGCCGAGCGCGCGCAGGCGGCCGACGAAGCGCACAAGAAGCTTGCCGACGATAAATCGGATTTCATCGGCTTTCTCAAGCTGTGGAAGTTCTACGAGGAAGCGCTGCATCAGCAGTCCAACAGAAAGTTGCATCGCGTCTGTCGCGATCATTTTCTGTCCTACATCCGCATGCGCGAGTGGCGCGATGTCCATACGCAGTTGAAGGAACTGGTCACCGAAATGGGCTGGCGGCTGAATGAACGGCCGGGTACGTATGCGCAGATCCATCGCGCGCTGTTGACTGGCCTGCTCGGCAACGTCGGCCTGAAGCAGGAAGATGGTCAGTATCTGGGTGCGCGTGGTATCAAATTCATCGTTCACCCCGGCTCGGCGCTCGCGCGCAAGACGCCGCGCTGGATCATGGCGGCGGAAATCACCGAAACGACCCGACTTTACGCGCGCGGCGTGGCGGGGATCGATGTCGAATGGCTGGAAAGTACGGGCGCGCATCTCATCAAGCGACATCAGTACGAACCGCATTGGGAGAAGAAGCCAGCGCACGTGGCTGCCTTCGAGCGCGCGACCCTGTACGGTTTGCCGCTCTATACCCATCGGCGTATTCACTACGGGCCGTTCGACCCTACGACAGCGCGCGAAATATTCATTCGCCAGGCGTTGGTGGAAGGCGAGTACGACAGTCGCGCGCCGTTCTTTCAGCACAATCAGCGGCTGGTCGGACAGATCGAAGCACTGGAACACAAATCGCGCCGGCCCGACGTGCTGGTGGACGATGAACTGATCTATGCCTTTTACGACAGCGTGATTCCGGCCGGTATTCACAATGGCGCGGCTTTCGATGCGTGGCGCAAGGACGCTGAAGCGAAGGATCAGAAGCTGCTGTTCCTCAAGCGCGAAGACCTCATGCGTCACGAAGCGGCCGGTATCACCACCGCACAATTTCCGCATGTGCTGGAAATGGCGGGACGGTGTTTCGCGCTTGAATATCTGCACGATCCCGGCGGCGCACGCGATGGCATCACCATGACCGTGCCGCTTATCGCACTCAATCAGGTCAGCGCCGGACGCTGCGACTGGTTGGTGCCCGGATTGCTGCAGGACAAAGTCGCGCTGCTGGCGAAATCCCTGCCGCAGAAAGTACGCCATCGACTCGGCCCGCTGGCCGAATTCGCGGCGGAATTCGTTGCCGACGTGGTGCCATCCGATACGCCGTTGGCGGATTCGATCGCGCGTTATGCGCGCAGCGAGCGCCAAGTGGTGTTGCCGCTCGACGGCTTTCGCCCGGAAACGTTGCCGGCGCACCTTTCCATGAACTTTCTCGTCGTTGATGAGCATGGCCGTCAACTGGCGACGGGCCGCAATCTCGCCCAGTTGCGCGCCGAACTCGGAAGCAAGGCGGGCGAGCAGTTCAGCGCCGCAGTGCAGCCGAAGGCCTCGCTGGACGGGCTGATCGAGTGGACATTCGGCGATCTGGAAGAAGTGATGGAAATCCATAGTGGCCGCCAGACGCTGATGGGATATCCGGCGCTGGTGGACCAAACCGATTCGGTCAGTCTGCAGGTGCTGGACGCGCCGGAGAAAGCGCGCACGCTGCATCGCGCCGGTCTGCGACGCCTGTACATGCTGCAGTTGAAAGAGCAGGCGAAATATCTGGAAAAGAATCTGCCGGGTCTGCAGACCATGGCGCTGCAATACGCCAATCTGGGCGAAGCGGCCGATCTCAAGCGTCAGTTATTGAGCGCGGCGTTCGATCGTGCGTGCATGGCCGAACCGTGGCCGACGACGCGCGCGCAGTTCGAACAGCGATGCAATGAAGCGCGCGCGCGGCTGTCGCTGATTGGGCAGGAACTGGCGCGCCTGATCGGTATCGTATTGGCCGAGTATCAGGCGCTGGGCAAAAAGCTGCAGGGCTTCAAGAGCTTCACCGAAGCCGTGCACGATATCCAGGATCAGCTTGCGCGCTTGCTGCCCAAGTCGTTCATCGAAGCGACGCCGTATGAACGGTTACAACACTATCCGCGTTATCTGAAAGCGATCGGTCTGCGGCTGGACAAGCTGCGCGCCGACCCGGTGCGCGACACGCGTGCCATGGCCGAATTCGCGCCACTGCAAACACGGTGGCTGCGCGAGGATTTCGCGCGTCGCAAACAGGGGGAGGTCGATCCGCAACTCGAACAGTTCCGCTGGATGCTGGAGGAGTTGCGCGTGCAGTTGTATGCGCAGGAATTGCGCACACCGGCGCCGGTGTCGGTCAAGCGCCTGCAGAAGCTCTGGGAATCGTTGCGACGCTAATGGCCGTGAATGCACTGTGGCACACTAACGCAACCCGCTATTGAGCCTGCTTCGATGACCGAAATCGCCAAAGCCATTGCCCGCGCTTTTGCCAGTCTGCTGCATCCGCGCATGATCCTGCTGATGATCTGGCCACTGGCGTTGGCACTGGCGATCTGGACGATCGCTGCGATCGCATTCGGCGCCCAGACCGTTCACTGGATGCAGGGTCATCTCGCCACCTCGACCGTGGCGCAGTGGGTATCGCAGTGGTTTCCGTTCGAACCGGTCGCCGCGGTGCTGGGCTGGGTCGCGCTATTCATCCTGTACGTACCGCTGGTTCTGGTAACCGCTTCGTTCATCGTCGGCGTGTTCGGCATGACCGCCATGGTCGATCATGTCGCGCGCAACTACTACCCGGCACTGGTGCGGCAGCAAGGCGGCAGCATTGCCGGCATGGTGGGCAACGCATTCGCCGCGCTGGCGATTTTTTTGCTGTTGAGCGTGATTTCGCTACCGCTGTGGTTCATTCCTCTGCTGTGGCCGGTGCTGCCCGTGCTGCTGCTGGCCTATTTCAACCAGCGCATGTTTCGCTACGACGCGCTTGCCGAACATGCCAACAGGGACGAGATGCGCACGGTATTCAAGCGACAGAGCGGCGCGATGTACGGTCTTGCCATCATCCTTGCGCTGGTCGCGCAGATTCCGCTCATCGGCTTCTTCACGCCCGTGATCGCTGGTCTGGCGTTCATCCATTTCGAACTCGCGCATCTCGAGAAACTGAGGCAGGCGTGAAATTCGGCGCGTTGATCATTGGTGACGAAATTCTGCGTGGCAAACGGCAGGATCGTCATTTTCCAAAACTGGTGGAACTGCTGGCCGCGCGCGGCTTACATCTGTCGTGGGTTGAATATCTGGGTGACAACCGTGCCCAGTTGATTGCCGCGCTGCAACGCACATTCGCGACAGGCGACGCGGCGTTCTGCTTCGGCGGAATTGGTTCGACGCCTGACGATCAAACGCGCCAGAGCGTCGCCGCGGCACTTGGTGTCGAACTCAAGCTGCATCCTGAAGCAGCAGCGCTTATCCGTGCCGCGATCCAGCGCCGTTCCGGTCAGGAACCGAACGCGCAGCAGTTGCAGATGGGCGAATTCCCGGAGGGCGCCGAACTCATTCCCAATGCCTACAACGGTATTCCGGGTTTTTCGATACGCGCGCATCATTTCATGCCGGGCTTTCCGGTGATGGCACACCCGATGCTCGAATGGCTGCTCGATCGACGCTACGCCGCGTTTCATCATCAGCAGACTGAACTGGAGGCGTCGATCTTCGTGTACGGCATTCCGGAGAGTGCCGCGACGCCGCTGATGATCGAGGTCGAAACGCGCTTTGATCGTTTGAAGGTATTCAGCCTGCCGCATGTCGGCGGCGAAGGCGTGCGTCGTCATATCGAACTGGGCGTGCGTGGCGATCCGACGCAGGTCAGGGCGGCGATCGTCGAGTTGCGCGAAGGCGTGGTTGCGCTCGGCGCCACTTACGATGAAGACGCGCCTGCGCAGGAGTGAATAAAAAGCCGCCCAGTGCGCGGCCTTATCATTGGTTTGGGAAGCTCAGGCGGTCGCTGGTTTAACAGTCGCCAGTCCGGCGGTCATGAGATCCGCGGTCTGTCTGGCGAAGGCTGCCCAGTTCGCGTAGGCAGCATGCGCAGTTTCGGTTGCAGTCTTCATTGCGTTGGTGGTTTGCGCCGGCACCCCCGTTTTCGACCATTCCTCGACCAATTCCATTGTTTGCGCATGCTGGCTGTTGGCCAGTGTGTCGAACGCCGTGCGTTGCTGTTGCGCAAGCGTCAGTAGCATCTGCGCATCACCCGCGAATTGTTCGATTCGTTTGGGCGTTGCGCTCAGATTGAGCGCAATCGCTTCTTGCGGCGTGCGCGCCCCGAGCAGCGCGAGTGAGTCCTCGAAGGCGGTTTTCGTGACGTTTAAACCGAGTGCGGAAAGCTGTTCCAACGCGGCAAATTGTTGCTGAGCGAACTGTTGCAGCGTGGCGAGACAGGCTTGTTGGGCTGCGGCGATTTGTTCCGGCGTCATGCACTTCTCCTGGGTCAGCGGGTATGGCAGGGAGTGTTGCTGCAGCGCAGCAAAACA
The DNA here is from genome assembly GCA_036566325.1 of Burkholderiales bacterium. GTDB lineage: Bacteria > Pseudomonadota > Gammaproteobacteria > Burkholderiales > SG8-39 > ZC4RG42. The sequence continues at coordinate 17,222 of DATCWO010000157.1, forward strand.
GCATTCTACGCCGCTAAAGAGGCGGGTCAATCGGAATTTGCTGCATTGCCGCAACGGGATTGTCCTGGTCGGCGGCTCGTGGCAGAGGTTACGCGCCCATGGCGGCGGGGCGATGCAGGCGTT
>DATCWO010000172.1:0-2988 GCA_036566325.1 Burkholderiales bacterium
TTCGATGAATTCCTTCACTTCGCGGCCGCGTTCGCCGATCAGCCCGACCACGATGACATCGGCGCCGGTATAGCGCGCCATCATGCCGAGCAGCACGCTCTTGCCCACGCCGGAACCGGCAAACAGACCCATGCGCTGGCCGCGACCGACGGTGATGAGCGAGTTGATCGCGCGCACGCCGACATCGAGCGTCTGGGAGATCTGTTCGCGCTCGATCGGATTGGCGGGGCGACTGTGCAATGGAATGCGATCGCTCGGCTGCAGCGGACCGCGGCCGTCGAGCGGACGACCGGCGCAATCGACCACGCGGCCGAGCATTTCCGGGCCGACCGGCATCAGCTTGGTGCGATCGCCGGCGCGACGCCAGGGATGACGTATCGCGCCATATGCGGGCGGCAGCGGTCTGATTTCGAGCGGAGACACCGCGGCGCCGGGCGTCAGACCGTACGGATCGGTTGCCGGCATGAGAAAGAGGCGATCGCCGGCAAAGCCGACCACTTCCGCCTCGACCTCGTAGCCGCTGTCCTGCGTCACCACGCAGGTGCTGCCCAGCGGCAGCTTCAGCCCGACGGCTTCCATCACCAGGCCGGCGATGCGGGTGAGACGACCATAGGTTTGCAGTGGCGTCGCCGAGTTGGCGAAGTCGCGGCAATCCTTCAGATAACGATGCAGTTGCGCGCGCGGCTCGGTCATGGGTCCAGCCAATTGTGATCAATGCCCAGTGTCGCAACCAGACGTTTCCAGCGTGTGGCAAGCGTGGCATCGACTTCGCACGCGGGCGAAACGATGCGACAGCCGCCCGGCTCGATGCGATGGTCTTCCACCAGTCGAATCGCGCCGGCCTTCAGTTCCTCGCCCACATGGCCGCGCACCAGTTCCACATCGGCGGGATTCATCACCAGTTGTGCGCCGCCGGCGCCATGCGGCAGGCAATCGAGCGCTTCACGCACCACCGCGAGCAGCGATTCGCGTCGCACCTTGAGTTCGGTGCGCACCATCTGACGCGCAAGATCGAGCGCGAGGTCGAGCATTTCAGCGGCGAACTGCTCGCCCTCGTTGGCGATGAGCGATTCGGCCAGATCGGCGGCCTGCATCAGGCGCTGGATTTCCTGCTGCGCCCGCGCGCGGCCTTCTTTCAAACCGGCGGCGTAACCGGCCTCGTGCGCTTCGGCGGTGACGCGCTGCAGTTCGGCCGTCGTGGTTGCGGCGGCTGTGTTCGTTGCCTGGCGCGCGCCGCCTGTCTTGCCATGCGGTTCCGTGAGCGAGCCGATCTCCCAGCGCTCGTAGGCTGAGAGTTGTTCCTTGGGAATGAAGGTGTCCGACATGTTGCGCTTAAACAAACGATTCCTCGCCCTTGCCCGATAGCGCGATCTGACCTTCTTCCACGAGTCGGCGGACGATTTTGAGGATTTCCTTCTGCTCGGCTTCGACCTCGGACACCCTGACCGGGCCTTTCGCTTCGAGATCGTCCCTGAGCATGTCGGCGGCGCGCTGCGACATGTTCTTGAAAATCTTGTCGCGCAATTCCGCGTTGGTGCCCTTGAGGGCGACGACCAGCGACTCGGACTGCACTTCGCGCAGCAGCAGTTGCACGCCGCGATCGTCGATGTCGATGATGTTGTCGAACACGAACATCTCGTCGACGATCTGTTGCGCGAGGTCGGCATCCTGCTCTTTCACCGATTCGATAATGGCGGTGTCCTGCGAGCCGCCCATGTAGTTGAGAATTTCGGCCGCCGTGCGCACGCCGCCCATGGCGCTTTTTTTCAGGTTGGCGTTGCCCGACATGATCTTGGCGAGCACGTCGTTGAGTTCCTTCAGCGCGGTCGGCTGAATGCCGTCGAGTGTGGCGACGCGCAACATCACATCGCCGCGCAGGCGTTCGGCGAAGTAGCCGAGAATCTGCGCGGCCTGATCGCGCTCCAGATGAACAAGGATGGAGGCGATGATCTGCGGATGCTCGTTCTTGATCAGTTCGGCGACGGTGCTGGCCTCCATCCACTTGAGACCTTCGATGCCGCTGGTGTCGCTGCCCTGCAGAATGCGATCGAGCAGATGCGTTGCACGCTCGGTGCCGAGCGCCTTGGTCAGCACGGCGCGGATGTATTCGTTCGAATCCACGCCGAGCGAGGTCTGCACGTTGGTGTCGGCGTGAAAAGCTTCCAGCACTTCCTCGATGTTTTCGCGCTTGATGTTCTTCAGCTTTGCCATGGCGCCGCCGAGTTTCTGCACCTCTTTCGGCGCGAGGTACTTGAACACTTCGGCCGCTTCCTGCTCGCCGAGCGAAAGCAGCAGGATCGCGCTGCGCCGGACGCCGTCGTCACTCATCTTGCGACACCCAGTTGCGCACTACGCTGGCAACCATCTTCGGATCGTTGCGGGCTAGGGTGCGCGTCGCTTCGAGATGGGTTTCGTAGCGATTGCCCTGCGCTTCGCCGAAGTTGGCAGCGGGCAGTTGAGCCGGCACGGGGATCATCGGCGTCGTATTGCGCGCGGCGCGGATGAGCGGGCGCACGAAGCCGAACAGGATCACCAGCACCAGCGCGGCGATGAGCAGATTCTTGCCGAGGTCCTTGGCGAACTCGATGTTCTGCGGCTGTTTCCACAGTGGCGTTTGCACGACTTCAACGGTCGGCGGCTCGGTGAACGGCACGTTGGCGACGTTGAGCGAATCGCCGCGCGTCTGGGTATAACCCATCGCTTCCTTGACCAGCGCCTCGATCTTGGCCAGATCCTCCGGCGCGAGCGCTTCGAGTTTGTCTTCTGCTTTCGTAGCGCTCTTGCCTTTGGTCGGCGCGGCAGGCGGTTCGGCGACGCGGCGGTAGTTCACCACCACTGCCGCCGACAGACGATTGATGGTGCCTGTCGGCGTGCGCGTATGCCGCACGGTCTTGTCGATTTCGTAATTGGTCGTCGCTTCGCGTTGCGTGTTGACGTTGGCCTGCGTCGCGTTGTTGGTCGTCGGCGCTGCGCCGGGTGCGGAAGCGC
>DATCWO010000083.1:0-3454 GCA_036566325.1 Burkholderiales bacterium
GCGAACAACCTCAGCTTGTCGCCGTGCTCGCGGTCCTGAGCGTCGGTGGGTTGCTGTTGCTCAGTTCCGTGTCGTTGCGCGGCTATTTATATCGGCGCCCATGGATCACTCTCGGTACGTTGGCGTTGCTCGGCGTGCTCTGTGCGACGGTGCTGAGTCGGGCGGTGCGCATTCTGTTCGCCGAAGCGAGCGAGCCCTTCACCTGGCTCGAAGGCGTCAGCCTGTGGCCGTCGGTGTTCCTGTTGACGGCCGCACTTCTTGTCGCATTGCTCTCGCGCTTATGGATCGGGCGGACATATCGTGCCGCCTTGAAAGATATCGGCGCGGAGTTTTTCGATGATGCTCAAGCAGCGCGTTATCGCGCTCGTTTCAAGCGTCATGAGGAGCAATTGCGAAGCAATCGCATCGGGTGGACTGTGGGCCGTCGCATGCGCGTCGGTTTACGGAACTTCAAACGTCGTCTGGCCGATTACCGCTACTGGGAGCTTCCGTCCGGCGGGCCGCGTCCGCTGCGCGGCAGCGTGGCCTGGGAAGGCTATTACCACCGCAGTCATCCCGTGCCGAGTCGCGCTCGCATCTGGCCGTTGGCCATTGTCTGTTTTCTGCTCGGCTATTTCCTGTTTCTGCTCGGCCCGCAAATCCTGCCCTTTCGCGGTGAGTGGGCCTGGGCAGTATGTGCATTCATGTACGTCGTATCGGGGCTCGCTTTGCTGGCGCTGATTTTCTACGTCGTCGATGTGATCCGATTGAGCAACCGTTTCATCTGCTGGATCGCATGCAGCCCCACGCGTTACCCCGAACAAACACTGGTTCGACATGCGTCAGACCTTGGCCTGAGCGAGACGTGTATCGACAGTGCAATCCGAAAACCGCACAGCGCGCACGCGCTCGATTGCTGGGTGGATTTTCAGTTCGTGGTGCGCCTGACGAGCGAGGTGGAGCGATATCTGTACTTCCCCTTCATCGTGCTTGCGCTGTTCATCCTCGCGCAGACGCGCTTGTTCGACGACTGGCAACCGTCGCCCGCAGTCGTCGCGGCCATTCTGATTGCGTTGGGATACGCGATCTACTGTGTGCGCAGCTTGCGCAAGGCGGCGGAGGACGCGCGCGAGTATGTACTGCGTGAATACCGGGCGCTGTTAGTGCGCAGCATGACGGACGCGGATGCCGCCAGGGAAATTCCGCCCGACTTCATCAATCTTTTACTTGCGCGGATCGGCGAATCGCAGGAGGGAGCGTTCCGGCCGTTTCTGCAACGACCGGTGGTGCGTGCGCTGTTCATCCCCTTCGGCAGCCTGGGCGGCATATCGATCATCGAATTTCTGCTCACGCGCTTCGGTTGAACCCCGAGGGAGAGGGAGGGGCGTGTAAAATCGCCGCTTCATCGAGGAGCCATCATGTACGTCGAAGAACGCATTTACACGCTGCACCCGGGCAAGCTGCCGGCCTTCCTGAAGATCTACGAAGAGAAGGGTTTCGCGCCGCAGCGCGACATTCTCGGCCCGCCCGTCGGCTGGTACACCGCCGACATCGGCGAACTGAATCAGGTCGTACATCTGTGGGCATACACGAGCCTTGACGATCGCGAAGCGCGGCGCGTGAAGCTCTACGCGAATGAGCAATTCAAGGAATATCTGGCCGCGATTTTTCCGCTCATGGTGAAAATGGAAAACCGCATGCTCAAGCCTGCGTCGTTCTTCGCCGAGCCGCTGAAGAAAATGATCGCGACCTGGGAAAAGTAATGCGCCCGTGGCATAAAAAGGTGCTGGGGTTGATCGTCATCGCCGTCGGCATTTACATCGCCATCGACGCCGTCCGCACACCGGGCGGGCTCGGGCCGGTGTTCAAAGAGTGGACCGGTATTTCCGATCACGATACGTCCACGCATCAGCAAAACGCTCAACCGAGCGCGCCGGTATCCGACGTTCCCACACCGAGCACGCCGCTGAATAAGTGAAATAACAAGCCCAAGCGCGCGAAAGCGGTTAAGGAAGGGAATCGATGAAGCTGCTACTGGTGGTGTTGTTGTTTCTTGTTGTCCTCGCCGCGTTCGCGCTATTGCGGAAGCGGCGAAGCGCTACGTCGGACGCTCTTTGGCCTTACTACGCCAAGCGCCCGCTCACGCCGGTCGAGCAAGTGCTGTATCACCGTCTGGTCTCGGCGCTTCCGGAGCACATTGTTCTTGCGCAAGTGCAGGTCTCCCGAGTCCTTGGCGTCAAGAAGGGTTTCAAGTTCAACGAGTGGAACAACCGAATCAACCGGTTGAGTTATGACTTCGTCGTTTGCTCCAAGGATTCCACCGTGCTTGCCGCCATCGAGTTGGACGACAAGACCCATCAGGCGGCCAAGCGCGTCGCGACGGATCAGCGTAAGAGCAAGGCTACGGCCGATGCGGGTATTCGCCTGATCCGCTGGCCGACAAAGTCCTTGCCGGACCGAGCTGAAATTGAAGCAGCGTTCACAGTAAGAGCGCTCGCCGCTGTAGGGACTGTCCAATGAAAGAAGAGAATCGCGGGGCAGGACTCGACCGTTCATTGGTGGCGTTGCTCATCTCGTACACACTTGCGAGCCTCGCGCATTTTGTGCACAACGCCGAATTCCTGAACGAGTATCCCAACATGCCGGATTGGCTTAGCCAAGCCGAAGTGTATGGCTCGTGGTTAGCAGTTGCTGGTCTCGGACTCGCCGGCTACTTGCTCTACCAGTGGAGATTCCGCAGTCTCGGTCTGATCACCATTGCGTTCTATGGCGTGTGCGGACTCGATGGGCTGACGCACTATGCGCTCGCGCCGATCGGCGCACATACGCAAACCATGCACAGCACGATCTTGTTAGAGGCCATCACCGGCCTCGTGTTGACCATCAAGGCGGTTTCCATGTGGAACAAACAACACAAAGGGCCAATGCCCGCCAATCGCTGAGCGAGTACACTCCGCGTAATCGCAGGTAAGTCGGGGAGGGCTTATGCGAATCACACCATTCTGCTCGCGCAGCAGATTGCCGAGGCGCGCAATGGATCTGCATTCATGCAATCCCTATGCGCTCAGTCATACCCAAACCCGCACTCGGTGCAAACGAACGACGCCGACCATCGCGCGATGTATCGCTACATCTACAGCATTCGCGCGAAGGACGATCCTGCACCCGATCACCCACCGCCAGGCACGCAAGCCAAACACTTACGTCGAATTTGTGCTCAAAACTTGCCGGCAAGCGGGACCGCAAAATAGCGCTCAGCGCTAAAAATCCCACGATGCAATTAGCTTGCGTTTTAGGAAGCACTAAATTGCGTCAACTCATTGGATTGACAAAGAACGTTGTTCTTAAAACTAACCTCGACGTCCTATATGACGCCTTTAATTACGTCGTTTAGGACGTCTACTTCTAGTTAGACCTCTTCCATACAGTCCAACAAGATGGTTGCCATTACCTACCAAAACACTCAGACGAACAT
>DATCWO010000173.1:0-5373 GCA_036566325.1 Burkholderiales bacterium
GCCGGCACGCCAGCGGAACAGCCGCTGTTCGGCGAGCCGGGTTCACCGCTCGAAACGATGTGGGCGCGCAGCATCATTCGCGCACTCTGCGCCGCGGACGCCGATATCGCCGAACTTGTCGGCGCGGCCGCCGCGCAAGCCGGGCTGAAGGCGCCGCAATACCGCACCGAAACGGTTCCCGACGAGGACTGGGTGCGTCTCACCCAGGCACAGTTCGATCCCATACGGGTATCGCAACGGCTCTGGATCGTACCGTCCTGGCATGAGCCGCCCGACGCTGATGCCATCACGCTGCGCCTCGATCCCGGTCTGGCATTCGGCACCGGCAGCCACCCGACCACAAGGCTCTGTCTGCGCTGGCTCGAAACGCATCTACACGGCGGCGAACACGTACTCGATTATGGCTGTGGCTCCGGCATCCTCGCGATCGCGGCGCTAAAGCTTGGCGCCGGGCAGGCGACCGGGGTGGATATTGATCGCGAGGCGGTGGCACAGGCGCGCGTCAACGCGCACAACAACGACGTCATCGCGCAGTTCATCGACACGCAAAAACCGCTTTCGCTGCAGGCCGACCTCGTGGTCGCGAACATTCTCGCCATACCGTTAAAAGTATTGGCACCGCTGCTTGCTTCGCATTGCCGCAGCGGCGGACGCATCGCGCTCGCCGGCTTGCTCGACGAACAGGCCGATGATGTCGCGGCCGCCTATGCACCCTGGTTCGACATGGCCGTCTATGCCAGCGCGGAAGGCTGGACCGCGTTGGAAGGCGAGCGTCGATGAAGATGATCACGCGCTGTCCGGCCTGCGGCACCGGCTTCCGCGTCTATCAGGAACAGCTCGACGCGCGCCAGGGACAGGTGCGCTGCGGCCATTGCGCCGTGGTATTCAATGCGCACGACCACCTGGTCATGGAGCCCGATCTCCCCGCGCCGCCGGAGCCGACCGACTCCCTGGCACCGCAGCACGAAACACCTCTCACGGCGGACGCTGACGCGGAGCCGAAGACGTTTGAATCCACCACGCCAGACGTGCCCACGACGCCGATGCATGACGACGTCGAACCCCCGCAAGCGGCGGTCGCGGAGCCGCCACCTCGCACCGAAACGAAAAAGCAGGAGCCAGTCGTACTGACCATGGCCGATGCAACGCAGTTCGATTTCGGTCCGGCTGCACAGACAATCAATCGCGCATCGAGCGGCTGGTGGACGGTGGCGACCATCGTTTTGATCGGGCTATTGTTTCTCCAGGGGCTTTATCTGTTCCGCACCGAGCTGGCGCGTGCGCTACCGGCGGCGCGCCCGGCGCTCGAGCGCGCATGCGCGTTGCTCGCATGCGAAGTCCCTTATCCGCGCGAAGCCGAACTGATCAGCATCGAATCGTCCGATCTGCAAGCCACCCCCGGCGCCAAAGACGTGCTGGCGCTCTCGGCAGTGCTGCGCAATCGCGCCCCGTTTTCACAGGCTTTTCCGGCCATCGAACTGACTCTGACCGATGCGGCGGATACCACCGTGGCGCGACGTGTGCTGCGCCCGCGCGATTACTTGGACTTGAACGAAGGCCAATCGACGAATGTCTTCGCCGCGGCCAGCGAAGCGTCGCTGAAACTGCATATCGACGCCGCCGGACTGGGCGCGAGCGGCTATCGGCTCTACGTGTTCTATCCCTAAGGAAGCTCTGAATTAGGGTTGCTTGATCAAGGTGGTCGCCAGTTTGTTTCGCATAAGCGATTGATTGCTTTGTCCTCGCTCGTACAGCTTCGCGCACCATCCTCGGCACTTAATTAGATATTCCCCGACCGGGCGCAACGGTTGCCCCATCGTGCAGAGCTTCAGTTATTCTAAAGGTCACTCCCTAGAGGTGTGCATCCGCTTTCAGACCAATGGCGCGCCCAGCGCGCAGCCATTCGTCACGACGAGCTCCCCTTCAACGACCAATCATCAGGAGATTCTGATATGGCAAACGTAACTCTCGGCGGTAAACCCGTCACCGTCGCCGGCAATCTGCCCAGCCCCGGCCAGCAGGCACCGGATTTCACCTTGGTCGGCAAAGATCTCAAATCCGTTTCGCTGAAAGATCTGGCGGGCAAACGCAAAGTGCTCAACATCGTGCCAAGCCTCGACACGCCTGTTTGCGCGACATCGACGAAAAAATTCAATGAGCAGGCCGGCGCGCTGAACAATACGGTGGTGCTAGCGATCTCGGCCGATCTGCCGTTCGCCATGGGCCGCTTCTGCACCGCGGAAAATATCGCCAACGTGCAGCCGTTGTCGGTTTTTCGCAACCGCGAGTTTCTCAAGAACTACGGCGTTGAAATCACCGATGGTCCGCTCGCCGGCGTCGCCGCCCGCGCCGTCGTTGTGCTCGACGAAAGCGACAAAGTCATCTATTCGCAACTCGTTCCGGAAATCAAGAACGAGCCCGACTACGATGCAGCGCTCGCAGCGCTGAAGTAAGCGGCGCTGTTTCCACAAGGGCGGCACAGCCGCCCTTTTTCTTTGTTATCGATCCACTGACTATGCGCACACTTATTTGCGGCTCCATCGCCTACGACAACATCATGGTGTTCAAGGGCCGCTTCAAGGACCACATCCTGCCCGATCAGGTCCACATCCTGAACGTTGCCTTCCTGGTGCCGGAGCTGCGCCGTGAGTTCGGCGGCTGTGCCGGCAACATTGCCTATAACCTCAGCCTGCTCGGCGGCCAACCGCTCATCATGGCAACGGTCGGTTCGGATGCCGGCCCTTACCTGGACCGCCTCGATAGACTCGGGCTGCGACGCGATCACGTTCAGTTGATTCCCGACACCCTTACCGCGCAAGCCTTCATCACGACCGACCTGGACGACAACCAGATCACCGCTTTCCATCCCGGTGCCATGAACTCGTCGCACGCGAACCTGATCACCGAAGCGGTCGACGCCGGCCTGGCGATCGTGGCGCCCGACGGTCGGGAGGGCATGCTGTCGCACGTCGAACAACTGTCCACCGCGGGTATTCCGTTCGTTTTCGATCCGGGTCAGGGATTGCCCATGTTCAGCGGCGCAGAACTGCTCGGCATGGTGCGCAAGGCGCGCTATGTTGCGGTCAACAGTTATGAAGGCCACATGCTGGAAGAGAAGACCGGCCGCAAGCTCGCGGAACTTGCGGCGACGCTGGAGGCTCTTATAGTCACAAAAGGTGCCGAGGGTTCGCTGATCTACACCGACGGCGAATGTCTGAACATTCCCTGCGTACAGCCGGACGCGCTGATCGACCCGACCGGTTGCGGCGACGCTTATCGCGCGGGACTGCTGTACGGTATCGGCGCTGGCTTCGATTGGCGCAAGACCGGACAACTCGCGGCCGTCATGGGTGCACTGAAAATTGCATCACGCGGGGGACAAAATCACGTTGCCAGCCGCGCCGATATCGCGGCACTGTATCAACGTAGCTTCGGCACCCCGTTGTGGTAACAAGGAGCAGGAATTGAACGTCAAAATCCTCACCGCGGTATTGGCCGCAGTCATTCTCGCCGGTTGTGCGCACAGTAATTCGGGCAGCGTTTACTCGCGCGACGAAGCGCGTCGCGAAGCGACCGTGCGCATGGGCACGCTGGAAAGCGTGCGCTCGGTCAGGCTCGAAGGAACCAAGACGCCGGTCGGCACGATCGCCGGCGGCGCCGTCGGCGGCATTGCCGGCTCGTCCATCGGCGGCGGTCGCGGCAGCGCAGTGGCCGCAGTGCTCGGCGCCGTGGCGGGCGGATTGGCCGGTTCGGCGGCGGAAGAGGGCTTCACCCGCAAGGACGGACTCGAACTCACAGTGCGTCTCGACAACGGCGATATCCGCGCCATCGTGCAGGAAGCCGACGAAACCTTTCAGGTCGGCGAACGCGTACGCCTCGTGTCGCAAGGCGGTGTCACGCGCGTATCGCACTAGGATTTAAGCCTGCCCAGCGCGTAGTTCAGATCAAGAGCGGCGATACAATCGCCGCTCGCCATGTCTGCTCCCGTTACACCCGTACACATCCGCGTTTACCGCATCGCGCGCCTCGTCGTGCATCTGATGCGCGGGCAGCGCATTGTCCGCAAACGCTTCCCACATCTCGGCGCCGCCGAACAGGACAGCGAGATCGAACGCTGGTCGCAGCGGCTGCTAAGCCTGCTGGCCATCGATGTCCACGTTCACGAAGCAGCGCGGGAACGACCGCGACATTGCATGATCGTTGCCAATCACGTGTCGTGGCTCGACATTTTCGTCATCCATGCGCAACGACCCGGCGTGTTCGTGGCGAAATCCGATATCCGCGACTGGCCGCTTCTTGGATCGCTGGTTGATGGCGTCGGTACGCTGTTCATTTCACGCGGCAGTCGCACCCATGCGCGGCGAACCAACGAACGCATTGTGCAGACACTCGCGTCGGGCCGCACCGTCGCGGTGTTTCCTGAAGGCGGGACCTCCGCCGGTGATCGCCTTGCACACTTCCACGCCGCACTGCTGCAGCCGGCCATCGACGCCGAAGCAGCGCTGCTGCCGGTCGGCATACGTTACAGAACGCCTGACGATGCGCGCACCGATGCGGCCAATTACATCGACGACATGAGTTTCGTGGAATCGTTATGGCGCATTGTTTCGCAGCCCCGGTTAACCGCGGAGTTGCACATCACCGCGCCGCTATCGACGCAAGGCGCCAACCGTCGCGCCCTGGCGCGCGCAAGCGAAGGCGCTATCGCGCGCGCATTGGATCTGCCGCTGCCGCACAGTCGCACTGAAACACCCGACGATCTTCCAGGCGTACCGCCGTCAACTGACCACCCCAGACACAGCCGCTATCCAGACCCAACAGATCAGGACGCTTGAGCAGCCCGAGCGCCGACCAGTGACCGAATACGATGGTCGCAGCACGGCTGGCGCGATTGGGCACTTCAAACCACGGCATGAAACCGGGCGGCGCATTTTGCGCTTCGCCCTTGCTGTGAAATTCCATTACGCCGTCCGACGTGCAAAAGCGCATGCGGGTCATCGCATTGATCACGACGCGCCAACGGTCCATGCCGCGCAACGCGTTGTCCCAGCGATCCGGTTTGCCGCCATACATCTGCGCAAGAAAGTCGACGTAGTTCGTTCCGCGCAATTGTTCTTCCACCTCGGCCGCCAGTTCGCCTGCTTGCGCGATGCTCCAAGATGGCAACAGCCCGGCGTGCACGAGCGCATACGCGCCATCGACATGCAGCATCGGTCGACGACGCAGCCAGTTCAGCAAGTCCTCGCGGTCGGGCGCGGCGAGAATGTCGCTCAGCGTATCGTCCACCCGCAGCTTGCCGAAACCGTGCGCGACGGCGAGCAGATGCAGATCGTGATTGCCCTGCACCGTAATCGCGCAATCACCCAGATCGCG
>DATCWO010000266.1:0-3601 GCA_036566325.1 Burkholderiales bacterium
CAAAGCCGGCGAATCCCAGCGCGGTCACCGTCAGTCCGCTCGGTCGCGGGCCGGCCATCCAGCCGAACAGCACCAGCAACAACGCGCCCGCGGCGCCGGCGGCGATCGCGTTGGTCCATTCCGGTTGCTCGGCGACGGGGCCGGCGAACGGGAATTTCAGTTTGCCATCGGCGGTGTAAATCCCCCAGTAGCCACCGACCGTGCCTTCGAGCCGACGTTTCCACGGCTGGTCGAAGGCTTCGATCAGGTTGTAATCGAATCGATGCACGCGCGCGGCATTGATGAATTCGCGAATGAAGCGTGCCTGATTGACGCGGCTCGGCTGCGCGCCGTCGCGATTGCGTCCGGCGCTCGGCCAGCCGGCCTCGCCGATGAATATCTTCTGATAGGGGAAGGCGTCCTGCATGCGTTCGTACACACCCACCACATGATCGACGGCGAGATCGATCGGCGTGGGATCGTCCTCCCAATAGGGCAGGGTATGGATGGTGACGAAGGAGGTTGATTGCGCGACTTCGGGGTTGCGCAGCCAGAATTCCCACACGTCGGCGTAGGTCACCGGCAAGTCGGTGGCGAGACGGACACGCTCGATATAGGAACGCAGCGCGGGCACCGACTGATCCTTGCGCAGCAACACTTCGTTGCCGACGATGACGGCGCGGATGGCATCGGCATCGCGCTCGATCACTTTCAGGCCGAGTTCCAGTTCCTCTTCATTGCGCTCCATGTCCGGACCGATCCAGATGCCGAGCAGCACCTGCATGTTGAACTTGCGCGCGATACGCGGCGTTTCCGCCAATCCCTGATCGACCGAGTAAATGCGGACGCAATTGGTGCGGCGCGACAGGATGGCCAGATCCGCCTCGATCTGCGAGGGCGACACCACCATCGTCTTATCCAGCGGCGTATGGCCGGGTCGACGATAGGGCGCGTAGGACACGCATTGAAATTGTTCGCCGACCGTATCGGTGAGGTCGACCGGACGGCCCAGCTGCCACCAATAAATGAAGGCGGCGAACGCGCCGACGGCGAGCACGGCTACGATGACTGCACGCATTTGTTCTTCTCCCGTTTTATTCGCGTACCGTGAGCAACGAACGCACCCAACGCTCATTCGGTCCGTTGCTACCGCGTTTCTCTACAGTCCCGACAGGGTTCAGGGTGCCAACCGTTCGCGCAACCAGGCGCCGCCGTCGCGACGATAGCGAATGCGATCGTGCAAGCGGCTGGGGCGACCCTGCCAGAATTCCAGCACCTCGGGCACGACACGATAGCCGCCCCAATACGGTGGGCGGGGTGGATTGTCGCCATGCCGAACGGTCATTTGCTGCACGTGGACTTCGAGCCATTCGCGGTTATTTATGACGCGGCTTTGCGGCGAAGCCCATGCGCCGATACGGCTGCCGAGCGGCCGACTGCCGTAGTAGGCATCCGATTCGCCCTCAGGAACGCGCTCGACCTTGCCCTCCACGCGCACCTGGCGTTCGAGTTCGGCCCAGTAGAACAGCAGGCTTGCGTGCGGGTTGGCGGCGAGATCCTGACCCTTGCGACTGTCATAGTTGGTGTAGAAAGAAAAACCTTCGACGTCGATGCCTTTCAGCAGAACGATGCGCGCGCCGGGTCGCCCCTGGGCGTCGGCCGTGGCGAGCGTCATGGCGGTCGGTTCGGGCAGTTGGGCCTGAATCGCCTCGGTCAGCCAGTGGGAAAACTGGGCAAAGGGGTCGGGCAGGATGTTGGATTCGTCCAGTGCTTCGCGCGCGTATTCACGGCGCAATTGAGCGATATTCATGGTTCGAAGTGGGATCGTGGAGCGTCAATTCTACCGGCAGGCGGGCAACATGCCGCGCCAATCGCGCGCTTGTTCGCCTGGCGCAGGATGGTGGCTCACGGCGTCGCCGACTCCTAGAATGGGCTGACTTGCACTTCTGTGGACGCATGCATGCCAGCCATCATCGATTACGGCTACGGAATAAGCGCGGTGGATTCGGGTTATGTCCGACCACAGCTGGATGCCGTTCATCTCATCATTGAAAACGGTCGAGCGGCGGTGATCGATACCGGCGCACAGCATTCCGTGCCGCACATTCTCGGCGCGCTCGCCGCCAAGGGCATTGCGCCGACGGCGGTCGACTACGTCATCCTCACTCATATCCACCTCGACCACGCCGGCGGCGCAGGCGCCCTGATGCGCACGCTGCCCAATGCCACATTGACGGTGCATCCGCGCGGCGTGCGCCACATGGTCGATCCATCGAGGCTGATCGAAGGCACGGTCGCCGTATATGGCGAGGCGCAAACGCATGCGCTGTACGGCGACATCCTGCCGGTGGCGATGGAGCGCATCGTCGCCACGCCCGACGGCACGCAACTCATGCTCGCAGGTCGCCTGCTGTCCTTTCACGAGACGCCGGGCCACGCGCGCCATCATGTGGTGATACACGACGAACGTTCCGGGCGCGTGTTCGCCGGTGACACCTTCGGTGTGTCGTACCGCGAACTGGACGAGGATGGACGGCAGTTCGTCTTTCCCACCACCAGTCCCGTGCAGTTCGAGCCCGCGCCTTATCACCGCTCCATCGACTTGATCGCCGGCCTGGCGAAAGACGCCGTCTATCTGACCCACTACAGCGAACTGCGCGATCCGCAGGCCAAGGTGGCCGATCTGCATCGGTTGGTCGATGCGCATGCCGCGCTGGCCCTGGCGCTGCGCGATGCCGGGCCCGAGCGCGAGCGACGCCTCTACGAAGGCGTGCGCGACCTGTTGCTGGAGGAAGCGCGTCGCTACGGCACCCGCCTGTACGACGACGAAGTGATGGCCGTTTACGGCACCGACGTCGAACTCAACGCGCAGGGACTGGGCGTCTGGCTGGACACGACCGAGCCGGCCTGACGGGCTGTTTGCGCCATCGCCTTGCACCGCGCACATCGATGCGCGGCTTCGGTATGCAGCGTCGATTTCGATTGCGCTCGTCTTCCCGGAGGAAAAAACAGGTTGGGCGACGGCCGCCTTGCCATGCGGTTTGACCGTTCCACCGCTTCGCCGCGCAGGGTCGGAATGATGAGGAACGCATCGATGCGCGCCGATTTTGTAATGCGCCGCCGCAATGCGATGCCGATGCGGGGCTGTATTCCTCCGTTGCGACACTGCGACGTCAGAGCGGAAAACGCTCAAATTCCCCTTGCGCGAACGCTTGTGCTTGTGCATTCTCTCGTCGCCAAGCCCGCTTGCTCTGGGCGGTAATGCAAGACCGATGATCACAACACGCATAGTGGAGGTTTAAGGATGGCAACGAAGAAGCCCGCGAAGAAAGCGACCGCGAAAAAAACTGCTGCCAAGAAGCCTGCTAAAAAGGCAACGGTAGCTAAAAAGGCAGTGAAGAAAGCGGCAGTCAAGAAGGTAGCGAAGAAGGTAGTAGCGAAGAAAAAGCCGGCCGTTAAACGCAAGCCGAATGCTGCGTTCATGAAGGCGATGACCCCGAGCGCTGCGCTCGGCGCGGTTATCGGCGCCGCCGCCCAGCCTCGCACCGAAGTCACCAAGAAGATCTGGGTCTACATCAAGAAGAACAAGCTTCAGGATCCGGAAAACAAGCGCATGATCAAT
>DATCWO010000014.1:0-15962 GCA_036566325.1 Burkholderiales bacterium
TAACCGGAGAGCTCCATGTACGTTGCCAAACATTTACGGCTTACTCATCAAGGCGCGCATCACATACTAGAAGCTGGCGTAAAGAAAGCGCTGGAGATGAATAAGCCTCAGTGCATCGCTGTCGTCGATGAAGGGGGCAATCTGCTCGCGTTCGCACGCATGGATGGCGCGAAAATTCTGAGCATAGAATCCGCAATCCGCAAAGCCACGACCGCTGCTTCAGGCAGGGGGCCGACTGGCGGTATTCCTGAGGGATTAGAGTTCCGTCTAGCTCATGCGACGTCGGGGCGTCTGGTCAACTTGAAAGGAGGTCTCCCGATCACCGTCGATGGAATCACCATCGGTGGCATCGGGGTTGGTTCGCAAACCGGTGAGGAAGACCTGGAAGTAGCACAAGCTGCGCTGGATAGCCTCGAAAAGTAGAGCACACAGCCTACAACCCAGAGGGGCAGCTCGTCTGCCCTTCACTCTACCGCTCCAAATATGGAGACAACTACATTTTTCCGCTGCTAAGCTCATTCTGCCGAGACATGGATATGTGGCGTCTGACTAGGAAACCGTAAAACATTACCTGACAAGAGGCAAAAATGAGCGGACTCTATTTACGTTCCCTTTGCGGCTGAACGGCGGCCAGGTGAAGAGCTATGTACGCACGCCACTGCCGCCCTTAGTTCATATGGGGGCTCCGAGCTTTTGATCAGAGGGTCCGCACATGCAAGCGACGCACTCACCAAACATCTCCAGTATTTTTCCTCCAGCTCGTCAAGCATTCGCTTGTAAGGAAAATCTTCGGTGTCAGCAAGAAGAAGGACATCATCCAGAAGTGCACGGAGAGCTAAAAAGTTGACAGAACCTGCGCCACCGCCACCACCGTTCTTTAGATAGACAGTGCAAGCATCGCGAAGCTCACGTTATACGCGGCCTCTAAAAGGCTACGTCAAGCTCTTTTTTGGGCGGCTCGCGATGATTAGCGCGCGATTATTCAATAGCGTGGCACCAAATTTTCGACATCACATGCCGCATTATTCCGCGCTGTGCGAGCCACTAAAAGCAGGAAGCCGCCAACCCCAAAAGCGAATCTATCGTCCCCAAGTGGCCGGGTGAAGCCTCCATTCCGATAGCTGTTCCTTGTCCTCGGTCTTGATTAAGCCTAACTCCTCGGCTATTTCGATCAAAACAGAATAATTGCTAATTGAAATTAGAGAGATCCCGGCGTTTGCAAACAATGCTTCTGCTTGCGGGAAGCCATAAGTAAATAAAGTGCACATACCAATTACGTCTGCCTCGGCCGCTCTTAGTGCGTCGACGGCTTCGAGGCTACTTTTACCCGTGGACACCAAATCTTCAATAACTACAACTTTCTGGCCTTTGACCAATCCCCCTTCAATCTGATTTCCCAACCCGTGGGTCTTCGGCTTACTTCTGACATAGAAAAAAGGCAGACGCAACGCATCGGCTGCCAATACGCCATGAGGGATTCCTGCAGTTGCCACCCCCGCAATCGCACTCGCGCCAGGAAAGTTTTTACGAATCGATTCCGCTAGTTGATCTTTCACATAGCTACGTAATTGAGGATCGGACAGAACTTTCCTATTGTCGCAATATACCGGCGAGCGCCACCCAGACGCCCAAATAAACGGTTCATCAGCGCTGATTCTCACCGCTTTAATCTGCAACAGCTTCTCTGCAAACTTCCGAGCTTTTTCCATAAACAATAAAATTAAACTGTACCGTTGGTTGACCGCAGCATCTTTATTTTACACATTAATTCATTCTGGCTATTCGAAGGGTTTGAGCTGGTCGCGCCCCGTTTGATTGGAGCGATTGGGGACACCATAAAGAAGTGTTTCGAGTATCGGCGGTACAGCGAATGGAAGGCCAGATCAGCCTCGGTTTCGAATTACAAAACAGCATCCCAAGATTCGCTAACGTATTAGCGGCATCGAGATGCCAGAGCGCCAAGCCCAAAGCGGATCCGAGTCTAGTAAAGAGCAACCTTTACTGTCTTGGTGCATAGCACTGCTCCCTAGCGCTGCAACGCAATGTCCTCGCAGTCTGGCCGTCAATCGCTACGTTTCAGCGATTGAGCCGCGGAACCGCTGCGAGCGTGGAAATTTGCTCCGCCGGAGTTAGGGAAGTCTAGTCTGCTTAAGCCAGCCCCCCATTGTCTGCGATGCTCGTGAGTTGGTGAGTCGGTCGGCCCGTGAGGGCGAGGCGCCCTCGCCTTATGGACATACTCTATTAGGCCGGGCCCGGTGCCACGGCACAAACGCCTCGCAAATGGATCATCGTGGGAACGTGACCAACAATCCGTGGGCGCGACCGGTCGAGCCGTCGGTGCGCCAGTTGCGCAGAAAGCGGAAACTTAAAGGTGGTTGAGGGTTCCGTAACCGACCGACCTCTTTGACGTTTCCGGTATTCGCCCCGCAACGTCTGGAGATCCAAAGATGACGCAATCTTGCGCATCCACTACCCGGGGGCACAGGTCTGTCCGGCAGGTGCATCAGACGCTCCTAGATAAAAGCCCGCGTTGAGAATCCCTCTTAGTGCCCCGCACACCGACTCATCATGAATGGACGCACAAGCTAAGCTGCGCCCACATGAAAATTAAAGCACTGAGGGAGCCCGACTAGCTGCGATCAATCCGATAAATTCGAGGTATATCGCGCGTAATGTTTCCGTAGCAGAGGTCTCAAAGGAAGAACGCAGCCATTGCGGCGACCAAGTCCATCGTTGCGGTGATGTAGAACCGTCGTCCACGTTCCGGTCGCTCCCGAATAGGTTCGCAATCGGTGCAAAGAACGAGGCGGATCCTGCCTAAAGGAATAAGACGCCGTCGCTACGGTTGGCGATGTTTTTGGAACAAAACATATCGGCAAGATTTACGCGAAGAGGGCTACAAATCTCGCCCCAAGCGAGAAAGGCAACTGAGCACGGTAAAAGCGATGTGATCTTTACCGAAGGTAGCGAGATCCGATAGCCCCTAATGAGAAGGCAATGAGCATTGTCATCTCGCGGCCAATGTGACCAGGATTCCAGTCGAACAATGGTCGCGAGATGCCATTTGTAATTCGATCGAGCATCAAGGCTAAAGGCAAGGCCGCCATGCTAAAAAGGCCAAGGTTGACGGGGCATCTGCGGCCGCAGCGAGTCGCGAACCATGATGGCGAGTAGTCACCGCTGGTGCAAGTCAGGCCCGAGCAGCAAATCGGGCACCCACGTTGATATCCATGGCACGTAGGTGATCAGCGCTAGGAAGGCGAGCAGGACTACCAGCCAAGGCAGTACAGCCCTGACAACACTCATGATGCTCATCCCGGTTATCGCGGAGGTTACGAACAGGTTCAGCCCGACTGGTGGCGTGATCATGCCGATCTCCATGTTGACCACGAACACGATGCCAAGATGGATCGGATCGATGCCGAGCGCCGCGGCGACGGGGACTATTACGGGCGACAAGATCAGGATGATGGCGACCGGCTCCATGAAGTTGCCGGCAATCAACAGCATGACGTTCACGAGGATGAGAAAGGCCCAAGGCTCGAGATTGAGCGAGAGCGTGCTGGCGGCGAGCATTTCGGGGATGCGCTCGGAAGTCAGCACATGCGCAAATAGAAACGCGTTGCCGACGATAAACATGAGCATCACCGTCACCTTGGCGGCTTCCAGCAAGACCTTCGGACTATCCCTTAGCGGACAGTCCTTGTAGACCCACGTGGCAACCACAAAGGCATAGACGGCCGAGACGGCAGCGGCCTCGGTCGGCGTAAACGCGCCACTGTAGATGCCGCCCATGATGACGAAGATCAGTAGGACGCCCCAGAACGACTTGCGAGCACGCTCGTACCTTTCGCGCCAGGATGCTTTGGGCATTCGCGGCAGACCGATCCAGCGGGCATAGATATATACCACCGCCATTAGCAGCAGGCCGAGCAGGATGCCGGGGAAAAAGCCGGCGAGAAACAGTCGGCCGAGCGAAGTTTCCGTTGTTGCTGCATAGGCGATCATCGGGATCGACGGCGGAATCAGGATTCCAAGCGTGCCCGCGGTGCAAACAACCCCGGCAGCGAACGCCGGTGTATAACCCGTACGAATCATTCCGACGATGACGATCGAGCCAATCGCCGCCACGGTCGCCGGTGAGGAGCCCGAAATGGCAGCAAACAGCATGCAGGCAAATACCGAGGCCACCGCCAGGCCGCCGTGGACGTGGCCGACCAATGCCGTCGCAAAATCCATCAATCGCCTGGCGATCCCACCGCTCGTCATGTAGGCGGCCGCCAGGATGAAGAACGGGATGGACATCAGCGTGTAGTGCTCCATCGTTCCGAAGAACTTCAACGCGATCGATGCCAGCGAAGATGGCGTGAAGAACAGAATCGTAAGGACGCTGGACAGACCGAGCGAGATCGCAATCGGCATGCCGATCAGCAGAAACGCGAACAACGAACAAATAAGAAAAACTGTAGTCATGGTTTCTGCGCCGCCCTGTTGCTCTTGAGTTTTTAGTTGCGCTACTGCTTGCGGAGGTCCTTGAACTGCTCGACGGCATCGGCCGCCTCGTTCGCAAGTGTGAAGCCCGTCTCCTCGCCGCGCACAATCCGCCACGTCATCTGAATCAGACGGTAGAACAGCAGCAAGAACCCCAAGGGTAAGATGATGATCATGATCCAGCGCTGAATCGGGATGTCGTCACCCGTAATGCCGATCTCGTAGACCGTTTCAAAGTAGTGCCAACTTCCGATGAGCATGAACGCAGCGTAGGCAATGCAAAGCAAGCCGGCGATGACGCCGGCGACTTGTTTGCCGCGGGCCGGAAGCATGCGGACCACTGCGTCGACACCGATGTGGCTACCGACCTTGACGCCGTACGAGATGCCGATCAACACCAGCCAGCCGAACAAGTAGACCGAACCCTCGATGCCCCACAACATCGACGTGTTAAAAACGTAGCGCAGGATCACCTGTAAAACTGTGACAAGCGTCATGGCCGCGAGGAGGAAAGCGAGCGCGCCTTCCTCCAGACGATCGACTAAGTTGCGACCCATATCCATATCTACGCTGCCTCCCTCTGCATTACGTTTCTACGGCTTGATCAACTGTCGTTGGATTTGCGTGCAGCCTCGATCAGGTCTTTACCGATCGCCTTCTCGAACTTGGTCCAGACCGGGGCCATCGCCTTCTTCCAAGCTTCCAGTTCTTGGGGAGTGAGGGTGATAATCGTCGACTTACCGGACTCGATAATCTTCTTCTTGTTATCTTGGTGCATCACTTCGGCCATCTTGTTGGCCTCAATGGAAGATTCGGTGATAGCGCGGGCGAGGCCCGTACGAACGTCCGCCGGCAACTTGTCCCACCAGCGCGCCGCGACGGTGACCATAAAGCTCATCATGCCGTGGTTGCTCTGGACGATGAAGGGCTGCACCTCGTAGAACTTCATCGTATAGATGCTGGTCCAGCTATTCTCCTGACCGTCAACGACGCCGGTCTGCAATGCCTGATAAACCTCGGAGAAGGCAAGCTTCTGTGGCACTGCGCCGACTGCCTGATACTGCGCCTCTATCACCTTTGAGGGCTGGGTGCGGAAGCGAAGGCCTTTTGCGTCGCCCGGCATGTGGATTTCACGGTTGGTCGACATCTGCTTCATGCCGTTGTGGATGTAGCCCAGACCGATATAGCCCCGGTTGCGGACTGAATTGAGCAACTCCTGGCCCGGTTTAGAGTGCTGGAAGCGGTCGACCGCCTCAGGGTCTTTGAACAGGAACGGCAGGTCGAAGATCTGCAGCTTATCGGTGTAGCGATCGAACTTCGACAGCGATGGCGCGATGATCTGAACATCGTTGAGCAACAGCGCCTCCATTTCCTGCGCGTCACCGAATAGGGTCGAGTTCGGGAAAATTTCGACCTTCACCTTATTGCCGAGGTACTTCTCGGCGAGTTCCTTAAATTTGATAGCGGCCACGCCCTTCGGCGTGTTGTCGGTGTTCACGTGACTGTACTTGATCAAAATCGGCTCCTGCGCGTACGCGGCAGAAGTTGCTGCAACTGCGAGGACGAGGGCTGATGCCAGAAGACCGAGCCGCATGGTGATGCTCCTAATCAAGTTGAGAACCCACACCGAACCATCGTCGCCGCCTCCGGCACCGCATTCTGAGAACTCCAACGCCGTGAGCTCAAGGTGCCGGCACCCGAGAAGGTCGATTTCGCGCAGTAAACTTGTTATAAGTAGCGATGTCAAGACATTTCG
The DNA here is from genome assembly GCA_036566325.1 of Burkholderiales bacterium. GTDB lineage: Bacteria > Pseudomonadota > Gammaproteobacteria > Burkholderiales > SG8-39 > ZC4RG42. The sequence goes on from DATCWO010000014.1 coordinate 6,248, forward strand.
AAATTATCCAACTTAAATTTAATACTTAAAAAACGCTCTAAGGTTAAATATTTCGAAACTTACTGTTGCTTTAATACGCCCTCGCGATTACCTTTGAGATCGCAAAACGCATCGGCACGCGGTTCGCCACGGCGAACGATGGTGAACAGCGCCAGGCAACCGGCTCGCTGCCTGTAACGCACTGAAGAGGAGCATGAAATGGAAACTGACAAGTTGTTGCAAGCGGAAGTTCGTGTAATCAACATTGGGCTGCGCGGCTTCGCGGACGAGATGCGCAGTTGCAACGTTCCTGTCGTCCATGTCGACTGGTCGCCGCCTGCGGTCACTGATCAGCGAATCGCCAGCCTGCTCGCCAAGCTTGGGGGCTGAGATGGCGACGACAGTGGCACTGAGCGACCGGATAAACGCAGCGAACCTAGAAGCGCACAGGAGGATTCTGGCCAGTGAGCCGGTCCTGGTGGATGTGCAGCTCGCGCGTGATGCGATTCCCCGACTGCCCGACCATACGATTTTGCATGCTGGTCCGCCCATTAGCTGGGAGCGCATGTCCGGTCCGATGCGTGGCGCGGTGGCCGGCGCTATCGTATTCGAAGGCTGGGCAAAGGATCTTGATGCGGCGAAAGCGCTCGCGGCGTCCGGCGATATCCGCTTCGAGCCGAATCACCACTACGATGCGGTCGGCCCGATGACCGGCATGACCACCCGCAACATGGCAGTGCTCGTGGTCGAAAACCGTGCGTTCGGTAATCGCGCGTTCTGCACTGTCAACGAAGGCATCGGCAATGTCATGCGATTCGGCGGCAACGACGCAGAAGTGATCGACCGCCTGAAGTGGATTGCGACAGTTGCGGGCCCGGCGCTCGGTGCGGCAATCCGTCATCGGAACGGCGTACCACTGAAGAACATCATTTCCCGCGGGCTGGCGATGGGCGATGAGATGCACATGCGCAACGCTGCCTGCTCGAGCCTCATCCTGCGTGAACTCGCCGGCGATCTCGCCGAGACCGTGAACAACGACCTCGCCCGCATCCTGCGATTCGTTGCCGAAAACGACATGTTCTTCCTCAACATCGCAATGGCGATGGCGAAAGCAACCATCGCTCCGGCACACGGCATCGAGCATTCGACCGTGGTGACGACGATGGCACGCAACGGCACCGATTTTGGCATTCGCGTCAGCTCCACTGGCGATACCTGGTTCACTGGTCCGGCACAGATGGCACGCGGCTTGTTGTTCGCCGGCTTCACTGAGGTCGACGGCAGCCCGGATATCGGCGACTCCTGCATCACCGAAACGGTCGGCCTCGGAGGTTTTTCGATGGCGGCCTCGCCGGCCGTCGTCGGCTTCATCGGCGCGGGCTCACTCGCCGACGCGATTGGCTATACCAAGAGCATGGTGGAGATCACCGTCGGCCCGAATCCTCAATGGGCGCTGCCGACTCTCAACATGATGGGAGTTCCGACGGGGATCGACATTCGCAAAGTTCTGTCGACCGGACTGCTTCCCGTCATCAATACGGCGATCGCCAACAAGTTGCCGGGCCGGGGTCAGATCGGCGCTGGCATCGTCAACCCACCGCTCACATGTTTCGAGCAGGCGTTCTTGAAGTTCGCCGAATTGAATGGAGTTAACTGAAATGACTGTCCTCGTTAACCAGATCCGTCGTACCTTCTATCGCGACTCGGTGGCGCTGATGCGCATCTCGCGCTCTGTCAGTTCTCTCGCCGGGGTCGAAGCCGCCGCGCTGATGATCGGCTCGGCCACCAACAAAAAATTGATGCAGGGAGCCGATTTGCTTAATAGCGACGGCGAAAGCGCCGGCGCTAACGATCTGATTGTTGCCGTGCGCGCCGACACTCCTGCGAACGCGGCCACAGCGGTGAAGGAAGCGGAGGCACTGCTCGAAGCGCCTGCGGCAGCCGACCAAGGAGCTGACCAGTGGAACCCAAAATCACTGGATACAGCGCTCCAGCAATTACCTGGTGCGAACCTTGCCTTGATATCGGTTCCGGGAGAATTCGCCGCGGCCGAAGCTCGTCGCGCATTGCAAAAAGGCCTGCACGTGATGGTGTTCAGCGACAACGTTCCGCTCGCCGACGAAGTGGCATTGAAACAGGAGGCCAAGGCTCGTGGCCTGCTGATGATGGGACCAGACTGCGGTACCGCGATTATCGGCGGCGTGCCGCTGGCATTCGCAAATGTCATCACGCGTGGTGAGATCGGCATCATTGGAGCGTCCGGCACCGGACTGCAGGAAGTCTCGACGCTAATCGCGCGCAATGGCAGCGGGATATCACATGCAATCGGCGTCGGTGGCCGCGACCTCAAGGAGGCGGTAGGCGGAATAACCACCTTGATGGCGATCGACGCGCTCGACCGCCACCCCGACACCAAGCAAATCGTGTTGATCTCTAAGCCCCCGGAGGCCTCAGTCGCCAAGCTGGTGCTGGATCGAGTCGCAACAAGCAAGAAGCAGTTTTCGATTTGTTTTATCGGCGTCGACGATATGGAAGTGCCGGCGAACGCTAAGTTGTCGTCGGATCTGCGAACGACCGCGGAAAATGCGCTTTCCGGCAAGCACATCGACTGGAACGGCACGGCACCGTCTGCGACTGGGCTCGCCGCAGGCATCGAACGCGGGCGCAACAAGGTCCGTGGACTTTTCTCGGGCGGCACGATGTGTGCGGAAGCGCAGGTGTTCTTCCGTCGCGCGGGTATCGAGATCGCATCAAACGCACCAATCCCTGGAGTCGGCAAACCGACCGACGCGACCGCTAACACGCATGTGCTGCTCGATCTCGGCGACGACGAATACACGGTCGGACGCCCGCACCCGATGATCGATCCGATGTTGCGTAACCAGATGCTGAGCGAAACCCTCAGCGACGGCGAGACTGCGGTGATCCTGATGGACGTGGTAATTGGTTACGGAGCGCATGCGAACCCGGCCGGAGAATTAGTCTCACAACTGCCGCCGCCGCAAGCGCGCAAGGCTGTGCTGATCACATCGGTGTGTGGCACCGAAGACGACCCGCAGAGCTATTCACGACAGGTGAGTTTGCTGCAGGATGCGGGTGTGATTGTTGCACCGTCCAATGCACATGCTGCGGAACTAGCGATCGAGGTCTTGGGCCACCTTTCCTGACCGTTTAACGCCTGTCGCTTGCCGCATGGAACTCCGCAAGCTCGGCACACACGGTCGCTGCGCCGGCCAGGCTGTCCCACCCGGACGTGTGCCCGACGGTATTGATAGCGTCGAGGCGCAGCGCAAAACGCGCCTCGACGTCGACGGTGATAAGGCTTTCCAACGCGTCGAACAGTACGCTCGAAGCTTCTCCAGCGGCAGCGCAGCGCAGATAGGCGGCGCTGATGAGATTCGTCCCGCGCACGGCAAACGGCAACGTGTGCAACGCAAACTGCTCTGCAATCCTTGCATAACGTAGGTAGTGGAGCGCGGCCATCGCCCCACACAGGAAATCGTCGCCCGAAGGGGTAAGTCCCGGCCCAAGGCCGATCAGCAGTTCGATCTCTGGAGGTGGCGGCACCAGCGCGCCGGCGAGCGCGGCGCCGATCCAACTGCGAATGGCCCGAATCGGCGGGAGCGCGGCGTGCAACAACGGACATTCCGGTGCTTCGACGAAAGATCCGGGCAGCGCCGATAGCAGCATGCCCAATCCGCCCGGTTCTCGCTGCCGCGCCGATGCGGCAAGCCGCGCCAATCCTAATCGAAGGGTTGCCGGTGAAAAAGGGGGCGACGCAGGCGCCTGCCAGATTTGCGCACCAGCGAAGTCGAAGCGCAAATCCTGGCCGACATGCAGCGTCGACCCGGCGCGTGAAACCTCAGCGCCAGGTTCAACACCCAACGCCGGCCACCTCACATGATCGGCAAGCGCCCACAACACGTTCAATGGACCGCGCCCTAGCCCCTCCGACCCAAAGCAAACGACATCATCGCCGAAGCGAATGTAGAAACTGCGGCGGAATACTGTAAGCACTTCGCCGCGCGCGTTGGCGCGCAAGACTTTGCTCGCGGCATTTCCGAGTGCGACGATGGTGATGTTTTCGATGGCGATGGCCGTTGCGCGTCCGAGTACGCCTAATCGGCCACGATATGCGTGCCTGATTCTCCACGCAACACAGCCAGCGTTTCGTCGAGCCGCCCGATCATCACTCGGCGACCGCCTCGCTCTAGGAACTGGATTGCCGCGTCGATTTTGGGGCCCATGCTACCCGGAGGAAAATGACCATCCGCGTGCAACTTCTTGATCTCCGCCAACGTCACCCGATCCAGCGCCTTCTGATTCGGCTTGCCGAAATTGATCGCCACGCGGGGGACTGGGGTCAGGATCATCAAGTCGTCGATATGCAAGACATTGGCCATCAGCGCAGAGGTCCGGTCCTTGTCGATAACTGCCTCCACCCCGCGTCTTTGTCCCCGCTCGCCACGGACGACCGGGACGCCTCCTCCGCCCCCTGCGATCACGACAGCGCCACTTTTTGCCACCGTTTCCACCAATGAAATGTCGACGATGTGCTTGGGCTGTGGCGACGGCACGACGTGGCGCCAGCCGCGACCCGAGTCTTCCTGCATCTGCCAGCCCAGTTCTGCATTAAGCGCCGCGGCTTCTTCCTCAGAATAGAAGTAGCCGATAGGCTTTGACGGGGTTTTGAATGCAGGGTCGTCGGGATCGACTTCGACTTGCGTCAGCAGACACACGACGTGGCGCGGATTGCCCTTGGCGCGCAACGCGTTTTCGAGTGCCTGCATTAGCAGATAGGCGATGCCGCCCTGACTGTGCGCGACGCAGATATCAAGCGACATCGGTTCAACGCGATGCCGGGCGATTGATTGCCGCATCAGGATCTTGCCGACAACCGGTCCGTTGCCATGGGTAATGATGAGTTCGGTGTTGAGCTCCATCAGCGGGAGCAGCGCGTCGCCGAGGCCCGCTGCGATCGCCTCCTGCTCGGAGGGCGTGCCGCGAATCCCTTCTGGATGCGTGGCATTGCCTCCGATGGCAATGACCAGACGACCTGGAATTTCCGCTGTTGCCATTTCGTGGTTCCTTCTTCAAAGGTGGGGAAGATCGATTGAACCCGCGCGCAACCATTGCGCCTCAAGACGTTTTAAGTCCAGATTACGACATCTCTCCGCTGTAGGCAACTTTTTCGAAATTATTAACTTTATGCTGTGTTGTTAATGATTTCGATCTTAATTGCTATGATCACCCATGTCCGGTATCATTAAAGAGAAGAGCCCAATGGGCGAGTCTGGAAGAGCGGCAAGCCGCGAGGCTGCTTTGCCAGCGTGACGTACCACCCTGCCCGTGCATCGCTTGAAGAGAAGCTCTAGTGGGGCGTGAGGAAAGGTTGGGTGGCGTTCGCTGAACCCGATAGATTGATGGCAAACAGGAGGTCCCATGCAAGAGATCGAACGCGCGAACGAGGAAACACTGCGGCGAATTTTTGAGGCAGAGCCGGTTCTTATCGACGTCCAGCGCGCCGGCGATGTCATCGAGGGCCTCGAGGAGAAAATGATTCTGCACTCGGGGCCTCCCATTGAATGGGCGCGGATGTGCGGCCCGATGCGCGGTGCGATCTGTGGAATTGCGGTGTTCGAAGGCTGGGCCGCAAACCTGGACGACGCAGAGAAAGCTGCCGCAGCGGGCGAGTTTTCATTTCATCCGAATCATCACTTCGGCGCGGTCGGCCCGATGACTGGCATGACCACCATTAGTCAGCCAGTCGTGATTGTTGAAAATCGCACATTCGGTAATCGCGCGTACTCCACCATTAACGAAGGGCTTGGCAAGGTAATGCGTTTTGGCGGCAACGATAGTGAAGTGCTTAGCCGCTTGCGCTGGATTGCTAACGTGCTCGGCCCCGCGCTTTCGACCGCGCTCAAGTCGAGCGACGGCATCGGCCTGAAGAGCATCATTGCACGAGGTTTGGCAATGGGCGACGAAATGCATCAACGCAACGTTGCCTGTTCGACACTATTCCTGCGCGATATTTCGCCATTGTTAGCCCGTACGGCGACTGACAACGACACGCTCGCCGAGGTGCTCAGCTTTATCGGAAAGAATGATCAGTTCTTCCTGAACATCGCCATGGCGATGGGCAAATCGATGACCGATCCCGCGCAGGGAATCGAAGCATCCACGATTGTCACGGCGATGTGTCGCAACGGCACGGATTTCGGCGTGCGCGTCAGCGGCACCGGCGAACAGTGGTTCACGGCGCCAGTGGAGATGCCTACGGGTCTTTACTTCCCCGGCTACTCCGAACAGGACGCCAACCCCGACATGGGTGACTCTGCGATCATAGAGACGATCGGACTCGGCGGGTTCGCAATGGCAACCTCGCCCGCCGTAGCGGGCTTCGTGGGCGCCGGGTCGGCCAGCGAAGCGGCCAACTACACCAACGCCATGTACGAGATTACGGCAGGGCGCAACGCTGAATGGACGATGCCCAACCTCGATTTTGCCGGAGTCCCAACCGGCATCGATATCCGCAAGGTCCTGCAGACCGGGGCGACGCCGGTGATTAACACCGGCATCGCTCACAAGCTGCCGGGCGTTGGGCAAGTGGGCGCCGGCGTCGTACGCGCCCCGCTGGCTTGCTTCGAACAGGCACTCGTCGGCTTGGCTGCACGCATGGACGTTTCTTGAGCGCGGATTACAATCTGTATTTTCTATATCGCTGCATTCAGGGACCATGACGATGACAATCACAAATTCTCGGCAAAACCGGTCCCCGGTCCGCAACCCCACGTTCCACGAGGGCGAACCAGCCGAAGCCCCGTCGCGGACACTCGCGATGGAAGTCTTCGCGAAGATGCGCGCCGACATTCTTACCGGTCGACTACCACCCGGGACGAAACTGCGCTTCGAGTACCTGCGCGAGACATACGCGGTCGGCTTGAGCCCACTACGCGAGGCACTATCGCGGCTTACCGAGAACCGCTTGGTAGAGGCGACCGGACAGCGCGGCTTTCGTGTGCCGTCCGTATCAGCAAACGACATCATCGACATCGCGATGGTGCGCAAGGAAATCGAGGGGTTAGCGCTGCGGCTGTCAATCCGCAACGGTGACGACATGTGGGAAGCCAGCGTAGTGGCTGCGCGCCACAAAGTGACGTTGCTGGAGAAGGCTGGAAAAAACGTTGCTGAGGACATCTGGGAAAGCCGGCATCGCGAATTTCATCGGACACTTGTTTCCGCGTGCCAGTCCGATTGTCTACTGCACTTGTACGGATTGCTAAGCGATCAGTTCGACCGCTATCGTCGCCTGTCGGCCAAAAGCCGCCTGCCAACTGCGCCACGCTCTCTGGTTCATCAGCGAATCCTGGATGCGGTTCTTAAACGCGACGCCGACTTGGCCGTCAAGCTTCTGACCGATCATATTGATGAGGCCACTAAACTTATCGTTGCGGGCTTGACACCCGTAAAGAGGCGTTCCAAGAAACCACCCAGCGTTCGTGGTTGAACTCACGGCGCTCACTGTCCCCTTACAGACGCCAAGCGTTCTAACCCGAAATTAATGCGAACAGTCATTCAAAATGGGGCCGGCGCCTTAAGGCCACGCTGGACTATGAGCCGCATCGCGCACCGGGCTCGATTTCCCGCAGCGGCAGCGTAGCGCGCGCTAGACTGGCTTTTATCAAATCGGTGGTTCATGGACTGGCACTATCGTCTGATTACCAAACGAGAGAAAGCCATCTAGGGGTTGCAGGTGCGGGTCACATTTAAAAGCGTACTGCGGCGCGTACCTCTCGGCATGCGCAATCTTCAGGTAATAAGACACGGAAGTCCTTTCATTTTGCAAAGTTGGGACTTCATATAGTTCGCGACTTTATACAGCTCTGGCGCACGCGTTCGATCAGTACCACGGTGCACATAGCGCGTCATGCAACGCAGGTCCCGATGACCGGAGATGGCCTGTAGCTCATGCAGCTGAAACACGCCTGATTCGGCTAGCCGGCTGATGGCTTCATGGCGCAGGTCGTGAATATGGAGGTCTTCGGCGCCCGCCACTTTGCGCGCGCGCTGCCAGGAATCGACAACGGCATGCACGCCGATTGGAAAAACCTTCCCCACCCTACCCGTTGCCGCGCCTAACCGCTCGAGCGCTTCCACTACCACCGCGGTGAGGGGCACCGATCGTGCGTGCCCGTTTTTGGTGTCCGCGAGATAAGCCGCGCGCCCATCCAGATGGATATCCTGCCAGTCCAACCGCAGTGCTTCAGCCCGCCGCATCCCACTTTCAACAAGGACGATATACAGCGCTTCCATCGCCGGGACACGCTGTGGCGCGACAACGCCGACCGCTCGCCCTCGCGCTTTCTTGCGCCTCGTATCGTGCGCACGTACGCGCATAGCGGCGGCTATCTTCGGCGACGAGCGCACTGAGGAGTCGCTGCTCTTCGTCTGCCCCCACACGGCGGTCGCGCTCATTGCGATAGCGCGGGCGCGTCACGCCATCCACTGGGTGAATCGCGACCTTCAAGCCCTTTTTCTTAATGGCCCAGTTAATCACTTGCGAGAGCACGTCCACGTAGCGGTCGGCCGTGGCACGCGCCACGCTGTCGAGTAGATTCTCGATAAAGTCGTTGATGTCCTCGGCCGTGACCTGCGCGAACGTTTTCTGCATGAACTCGACGTTGTGCATGGGGACGCGCTTGGGGTCGGTGCGACGCCGCATCTTGCTTAAAGCCACCGCGCGCTCGGCCTGCGGCAGATTTGCTACGGCGTCAGCGCGCCGCTTCAGTTCCACGGCCCACTCGCCACGGCTGTCGGCAATCATCGCCTCGAGGCGGTTGATCTCAACGTCACCGCCCTTGTGGCCATCGTGTCGTTTGGTCGGCTTGCACACCGCCTCGATGTACTCGCGGGCCAGTTCTGAGAGGGTCACGCGGGCGGCGGCGGTGTAGTCGACGAAGAGGCCTTTGGCGCGGCCGGCTTCGACCTGTTTCAAAAATTGCTCGGCGTCGCGTCGGGTGGTAAAGCTTTGCGCGAGACGCGGATAGCCGCGGTCTCAAAAACGCACTTGCCAGGCGCTATCACCTTGCTCGACCTGGGGCTCGTAGCCCTGTCGCAACAACTCGCGCAGGTACGCGGTCGCTGGTTTCTGCGCGTTGAACGCAAAGGTGCGCGCAAGCGCGGGCCGCTTGGGTACAACGACGTAAATGGGCGAACGATTTTCGATGGTGGCCACGAACTGCTCCTGATAAAGGTCGGAGCAACGTGTAGTTCCAGCTGTTTAGCCTCGGACGTCGAGCGACGGCGTGGCGGTGTGCCACACGCGTACCACACGCGCGCTAAAACAATCGTTTTCTAGGGGAAGGGAAAAAACGGACCAGGCTCGCAACTGCTTTGTTTTATGGATAAAACAGGCATTGCGAGGTGGTCGGGGTGAGAGGATTCGAACCTCCGACTCCTGCGTCCCGAACGCAGTACTCTACCAGGCTGAGCTACACCCCGAATCTGACAACAGTCGCAGCGAGCGGAAAGCTACGACTGCAGGCGGTAGAAATTTACTGATCAGTGACTACGCTCTACCGCGAAGGTCGCCAAGTCTAGCAAAGATTGTTTGTACTTAGAATCCCTCAATGACTCGATTTCAGCCCGCGCGGCATTGGCTTCATTCATCGCGTGCGCGCGAGCGAATTCGAGCGCGCCGGTGTCTCGTATGGCGCCCAGGACCGAAGCAAAG
>DATCWO010000019.1:0-20359 GCA_036566325.1 Burkholderiales bacterium
TTGTTCGGTCATCGCCAGTCCGCCCGCGACAACCAGTAAGGGTGCGGCCGGAAGCGGCGCACCGATACGCGCGATCAAAGTCGTGAGAAACACAACCAGCAAGCCGTGCTCGGTGAGCAAGGCAATCAATTCGCGCATGTCTTTACCCAGTCGCGATGACCGGCCGCCATTATGACGAATTCAGAGAACAATAAAAAACCCGGCAAAGCCGGGCTTTTTCATGGGGCGCTGAAACTCAGACGTTAAAGAGGAAATTCAGAACATCACCGTCCTTCACTACATACTCCTTGCCTTCGGCGCGCAGCTTGCCCGCTTCCTTCGCGCCCTGCTCGCCCTTGTGCGCGATGAAATCATCGAACGCAATGGTTTGCGCGCGAATGAAGCCCTTCTCGAAATCGGTGTGAATGACGCCTGCGGCCTGTGGCGCCGTATCGCCAACATGAATGGTCCATGCACGCACTTCTTTCACGCCGGCTGTGAAATAGGTTTGTAAGCCGAGCAGTTTGTAGCCGGCGCGTATGAGACGGTTGAGGCCCGGCTCTTCGAGCCCCATATCGCTTAGAAAGAGTTGCTTCTCTTCTTCGTCGAGATCGGACAGTTGCGCTTCGATGGCGGCGCTGATCGCGACTACGGGCGCACCTTCCTTCTTCGCATATTCCTCCACGCGCGTCAGCAGCGGATTGTTCGTGAAACCTTGCTCACTGACGTTGGCCACGTACATGGTGGGCTTGGTGGTCAGCAGGAAGAGGGGTTTCAACAGCGCGAAATCGTCCGCGTTGAGTTTGGCGGTCCGTGCGGGCTTGGCCTCGTTCAGGACCGCCAGCACCTTTTCCAGGACGGCAACGAATCGCGCTGCTTCCTTGTCGCCGGAGCGTGCCAGCTTGGTCGATTTGTGCAGTTGTCTTTCGACCGCCTGCATGTCGGCCAGCGCGAGTTCGGTATTGATGGTTTCGATGTCGGCGATCGGATCGACCTTGCCGGAAACGTGTACGACGTTCGGGTCTTCGAAGCAGCGCACGACATGCGCAATGGCATCGGTCTCGCGAATGTTGGCGAGAAACTGGTTGCCCAGACCTTCGCCCTTCGATGCGCCGGCCACCAGGCCCGCAATATCGACGAACTCCACGGTCGCGGGCAGTATGCGCTGTGGTTTGACGATTTCGGCCAGTTGCGCGAGTCGCAGGTCGGGCACTTCGACAATGCCGGTGTTCGGCTCAATGGTGCAGAACGGATAGTTCTCCGCCGCAATCCCCGCTTTGGTGAGCGCGTTGAACAGGGTGGATTTGCCTACGTTGGGCAAGCCAACGATTCCGCAGCGTAGTGTCACGTTGATTCCTTAAAAAAACTTGCACCAATTCATCCCCGCGCACGCGAAAATGCACTTGATGAATCTCTTCAACTCTTCGTATGCAGCTTGAGCATCGCGGCGCTCATTTCGCCGGCGATCAACAAGTCAGAAATATCGAGGCCGCGATCGAGCGCCGTGTCGATGGCCTCGCGATCCGCCGGCGCGGGCGCGCTGAGCACGTAGTCGGGCACAACATGCTTGTCGCCCGGGTGACCGATGCCGACGCGCAGGCGCCAGGTAGCCTGACTACCGAGTTGCGCCTCTATATCCTTCAGCCCGTTGTGACCGCCCGCGCCGCCGCCCTTCTTGAGCTTGACTGTGCCGGGCTCGAAATCGAGCTCGTCATGCACAATGAGAATTTCTTCCGGCTGGATTTTGTAAAAGCGCGCCAGGGCGCCGACCGCCTTGCCGGACAGGTTCATGTAGGTCTGCGGCGCCATCAGCCAAACGTCGCCACCGTGGTGTGCGACTCGCGCGACCATTGCGTGATACTTCGCATCCTTGTTGAGCGAAACACGCAGCTTGTTCGCCAGCCGTTCGATGAACCAGAAGCCGACGTTGTGACGATCGCGTTCGTGTTCGCGACCCGGATTGCCGAGGCCTGCAATAAGTTTGATACGCATAGCGAGCGCTGAATTATCGGGCAGCACAAAGAAAAAAGGCGCGACGGTCGCCCGCGCGCCTTCTTTCCGGGATCAACCTGCTTACTTCTTCTTCTCTTCCGGCTTCTCGGCCGGCTTGGCAGCAGGCGCAGCAGCAGCCGGAGCCGCTTCGGCAGCCGGCGCTTCTTCATCCGTACCGCGCGGCACCGCCACCGTTACCACGACAGGGTTCTCGCCGCGGTTCGCCAGCTCAACGCCTGCGGGCAACTTCAGATCCTGAGCGTGAGTCGAGACGCCGACTTCAATACCCGACAGATCCACATCGATAAATTCGGGCAATGCATCGGGCAGGCATCTCACGCCGATTTCGGTCAGCACGTGGGTGATTTTCGCGCCGCCGACTTTTACCGCGGCAGAGACTTCCTGGTTGATGAAGTGCAGCGGCACTTTCATCTGGATCTTCTGATCGGCCGAGATACGCTGGAAGTCGATGTGCTGCACTTCCCGACGGAACGGGTGCATGTTGAACGTGCGCAACAGCACGCGCTGTTTCTTGCCTTCCAGATTCAGCACCAGGATCGATGCGTGGAAAGCCTCTTTGCGCATTTGCTGGAACAGCTCGTTGTGATCGAGTTCGATCGCTACCGCTGGTTCATTTCCGCCATAGACGATACCGGGCGTTTTGCCGGCACGACGCAGGCGGCGGCTCGCACCCGTTCCCTGCAGCACGCGCGGTTGCGCGTTGATTTCGAGTTGCATGATGACTCCAAATTTGGACGAGCCCGCGACCAGGCCCACCCGTTAATAACCCCTTATGGGGACGAAACCTTAACCAACCGTTTGCTTCGCCGATCGCATCCTTCTCGGAAGCCTGATCGCCGGCTACGGCAGTGTTACTCCATGAACAACGAGGACACCGAGTCCTCATTGGTGATGCGTAATATCGTCTCGGCCAACAGGCCGGCGACCGACAAAACACGAATCTTCTTGCACGCCTGCGCGTCCGCACGCAGCGGGATGGAATCGGTCACGACGAGTTCGTCGATGGTCGACTCCTGAATGCGTTGCACGGCACCGCCGGACAGCACGGGGTGAGTACAGTAGGCCACCACTTTGACCGCGCCGTTCGCCTTCAACGCATCGGCCGCGCGGCACAGTGTGTTGGCCGTATCCACCATATCGTCCATGATGATGCAGGTGCGGCCCTGGACCTCGCCGATGATGTTCATTACTTCGGAGACGTTCGGACGCGGGCGGCGCTTATCGATAATCGCCAGATCCGATTCCAGCCGTTTCGCCAAAGCACGTGCCCGCACCACACCGCCTACGTCGGGCGACACTACGATGAGATTCTCGTACTGGTGTTTCCACACATCGCCCAACAGCACCGGCGAGGCGTAGACGTTGTCGACCGGCACATCGAAAAAACCTTGAATCTGATCGGCATGCAGATCCATGGTCAGTACCCGATCGATGCCCACCGCGCCAAGCAGGTTGGCCACGACCTTGGCGCTGATCGGCACACGAGCCGAGCGGGCGCGACGGTCTTGCCGTCCATAGCCGAAATACGGAATCGCGGCAGTGATGCGCCCCGCCGACGAGCGGCGCAACGCATCGGCCATGATCAGCACTTCCATGAGATTGTCGTTGGTCGGCGCACAAGTGGACTGCAATATGAAGCAGTCCTTGCCGCGAACGTTTTCGAGAATCTCGACCATCACCTCGCCGTCGGCAAATTTGCTGACGCTTGCATGGCCAATCGGGATGTTGAGACGCTTGACGACGTTATGCGCAAGCAGGGGATTCGCATTCCCCGTAAAAACCATCAGGCTTTCGTATGCCATCGCTATTCATCCGCGGCAGGCAGCCGCCAGAGCCTCTGTCTTGCAAAAAAAACAACAGCCGCAAGGGACTTGCGGCTGGTCATTCGATTCGATGCGCTTGCGCGCGGCTCAGCCTGTATGGCTGGGGAGGAAGGATTCGAACCTTCGCATGCTGGAATCAAAATCCAGTGCCTTAACCAGCTTGGCGACTCCCCAGTTGATCCGGGCTAATTGTGCGGGAACGGATGTCGATTCAGGCCTTGAGCCGCGAATCCGCGCCATTCCCGCGGCACTTCTTTCAGGACCGCACGCGCCTTGGCTTCATTTTCGAAAGCCGCAAATACGCTCGATCCGGAACCACTCATGCGCGCATCGCCGTAGGTTTTGAGCCAATCGAGCGCCTGCGCCACTTGCGAAAACTTTTTCCGCACCACTGGCTCAAGATCGTTCTGACCCAAGCCCGTGAAAAAGGACGTGATTTTGAGGGGTTTGCTATCACGTGTCAATTCAGGCGCAGCGAAGATTTCAGCAGTCGGCACGACAACCCCGGGGAAAATCACGACATACCAGGCCGGAGGCAGCTCGATCGGCGTGAGTGTCTCGCCCACGCCCTCGGCCCAGGCATTGGTCCCACACAGGAAGAATGGCACGTCGGCGCCGAGCTTGAGACCCAATTCCGCCAATTGCGACGGTGACAGATGCAATGCCCAGATCCGGTTGAGCGCCATCAGCGTCGTTGCCGCGTCCGAGCTGCCGCCGCCGAGCCCGCCACCCATTGGAATGTGCTTCTCGACCGAAAGCGTTGCGCCGTTGGTAATGCCCGCGTAGTCGCGCAACAGCGTTGCGGCGCGCACGACGAGATCGGCTTCGGCGGAGACGCCGGGCAAGTCGCTCGCGCGAACAATGCGTCCGTCGTCACGCGGCGCAATATCGATCCAGTCGCATAGATCGATCAGACGAAAGATGCTCTGCAGCAGGTGATAGCCATCGGCGCGACGGCCGATGACATGCAGAAACAGATTCAGCTTTGCCGGCGCGGGATAGCGTTGCATCACGGTCCGGTGCGCCAGGCTTCAATGGCGAGCCGAATACTGAGATCGTCACGCGACAGTTGCAGGCGTGAGGGTAAGCCGGTCGCCTCGTCCCAGGCGAGATATTCGATGCGCCAGCCGAGTTGTCGCAATTCTCTCAAGCGCTTGCCTTCCTCGCGCACCTCGGCCGGTACACCGGACATCGGGCGACCTTCGATCCATTGTGGCAATCCGGTGAGCGGCAATCGCCAGCCGAGCGCCTGCTCGGTCAGCTCTTCGGGATCGGCGGCTTGATAGCGTTCGCCGTCCTGCGTCTGCAATACATACATGCCATCACGCCGTTCGATCTGCGCAATGCCTTGGCCGATGGGATTGGAGATCACCAGATCATCGGTGCTCAAGGTGTGGCGCCACACGACGCGCCCGGTCGCCGCCTCATCGCCATAGCGAACGGCGACGCGACCGGTGACATGAAAACCGCCGGCGTCCAGATTTTCGTGACTCGGCATTGCAGCGCAGGCCGCAAGAAACACGGTCAGAACGGCGAATAGGCGCCGCATGCGCTAAGGCTTCAGCCGCTGCATGGTCTTCAGCAGCGCGTCGTTCTCGGGCGCTTTCTCTTTCGCCTCGCTCCAGATCTTCTGCGCTTCATCGCGACGCCCGCTGGCCCATAACACCTCGCCGAGGTGCGCCGCGATTTCCGGGTCCGGCCGCATGGCATAGGCGCGCTGCAGATGCGTGAGCGCCTCGTCGTACTCGCCCTGGCGATAAAGCACCCAACCCATGCTGTCGAGAATGAACACGTCGTCCGGTGC
The DNA here is from genome assembly GCA_036566325.1 of Burkholderiales bacterium. GTDB lineage: Bacteria > Pseudomonadota > Gammaproteobacteria > Burkholderiales > SG8-39 > ZC4RG42. The sequence continues at coordinate 5,620 of DATCWO010000019.1, forward strand.
AAGCTTGAGCGCCTTCTCGATCAGCGTGCGCGCCTCCGGCAGACGCACCTTTCGATCCGCGAAGGAATAACCGAGCGCGTTGTAGGCATGCGCATTGTTGGGGCGCGTGCGGATCAGTTTACGCAGCGAGGATTCGAGCACGTCCATGCGATTGAGCTTCTCCGCAACCATCGCCTGGTCGTACAGCAGATCGGGATCGTTGGGGAGCTTATCGAGGCCGCGCGCAAGCACTTCAAACGCTTCCTTGTACTGCTCGGCATCGCGCAGCAGATGCGCCTCGGCCAGAATCAGCTGCACACGCTGCTGATTGCTGGGCACTTTCACTTGCTGCAGAAACTTGCGCGCGGCGGACATGTTGCCTTGCTTGGCCAGCACGCCGGCCTGGCGCGTTTTAGCCGTCAGGTAATGTTCGCCGCTCGTGATGTCGTTATACCGATCGATCGCCTCGGCGTAGCGCTTTTGCTCTTCCGCAATCTGCCCGAGATAAAGCGTCAAGGTGTCGCGATCTCGATAATTCAAATCGAGCAATTGCTTGAGATGCGTTTCCGCCACGCCATAATCTTTCAGCTGCAGCGACAGGATCGCAGTCGCAAACAGCACCTCGCTGTTGAGAGGGTTGTCTTTCAGCAGCGCCTCGAATTCGGCGCGCGCTTCTTCATAGCGCCGATCCGCAACCAGCAGACGAGCGTAATTCAGGCGTATATCGAGCGCGCCCGGATGCGTCTTCAGATAAGCACCCAGACGTTCGCGCGCAGCATCGTTGCCCTCCGCCTTTTGCAGCAGTTGCGCTTCGAGCAGCACCCCCATTTCCCAGTCGGGCTTGAGGCGCAGCGCTTCACGGGCCTCCTTCAATGCAAGTTCGTATTGCTCCGCCTGTCCGGCCGCATGCGCCACCGCGAAATGCGCTTCGGGCAGATCGGCATGAGCCGCCGCGAGTTCGCTTACCACGCGCAAGGTGGCTTCCCGATCCGGGTTGCCGGCAAGCAGACGACTCAATTGGGTGAAGGCTTCGCCGCGATCCACCGCACCCGCGGCAAACAGTTTTTCCAGATGCGGGCGTGCTTCTTCAATGCGCTGCGTGGTCAACAGCAGCGCAGCCAGACGACGGCGGGCATCGAGCGAATTCGGGTCGGCCTCCAGCCAGATGCGTGCGGCCTCGATCGCCAGATTCGGTTGGCGCGCGGCCAACGAAATCTCGTGTGCGCGACGTGCAATGCGCGGATCGCGCGTGCGCATGGCGAGATCGACATATGCCTGCGCCGAAACGGTGGCATTGCCGCGCTGTGCGGCGACTTCGGCCAGCAGGAATTCGTACAACAGTTCGCCGGTCAACTCCTGCTTGGGCAGTTCGGGGCCAATCTCGGTTTCGATCTTCGTCACCGGCGCCTCGACGACCTTTTGCTCAGTCACCGTCGCGGGCGCCTGTTCCGCCTGCGGCGCGCCCCCGCGCCAATGCGCACAACCGCTCAGCGACACGGCCACAGCGGCCGCGCCAATCGTCGGGCGGAGAAACCTGGAAAGGGGATTCATGCAGGCAAACAATTCGTAAAACGAAGTGGAATTGGCAGTTTAGGTATATTCCCGGCAAGGGACAAGGATGCTCCTGCGCTGCGGCGGTCCTCTATTTTCGGACAAACTGCTGATCCGCGCTCCCACCGCCGCGTCCCATTACAGCGACGGGTTATCATCGCCAACGCCTACCACGAGCAGCTTTACACGGCCGCATAAATATCGCGGGCATCCATGCCGGCCCTGCCTTCGCCCAATGCCGCATTAACAACGACCCGCGCCCGAAATCAAGATAAACATCCTTATTGATCCATCTAGAATGAAAATCTATGTGCTCGAGTACCAGGGCGGACGCTTCGACAGAACGTTTAACCTGGGCGATCAAATACAAAGCATTGCCGCCAGCCGGTTGCTTCCCAGAGTGGACGGCTTTTTGCCGAGAGACGAACTCCATACCGTACAAGAACCGTGCATCGTCTCGATGAATGGTTTCTTCATGGGGTCGATCAATTGGCCACCCTCGCCGTTGATCGAAGGCGTCTTCTTCGCCTTTCACGTCGCGCCAGCGTGGGAACACGTCGTCTGCTCACCCGCAGGCATTGAATATTTGCGCAAGCATCAGCCGATCGGATGCAGGGACCGCGGTACGGTTGAGATTCTGTGCAAGCACGGCATCGAGGCGTACTACAGCAAGTGCGTAACGCTCACACTGGAGCGTCGCTCCGCACCGCCTCAGGACGGCAAGGTCTTTATCGTGGGCGGCGTCGAAGACAAATTTGCCAGCGTCATTCCGAAATCGATTCGTAAAAACGCAATTTTCGTCAATCAGGCGAAGGTCAGACTGCCCTACGTGTCATCAGCGATGAAGCAATCGCTTGCCGCACATTTGCTTGATACCTACCGGGAAAAAGCTTCACTCGTCATTACTTCGAAAATTCATTGCGCAATGCCATGCCTGGCGATGGGTATCCCGGTCGTGTTTCTTTATGGCGCGCACAAGAAAAACGACTATCGAGTGCACGTCGTCAAGGATTTCGTCGACATCAACTATGTGAATCGATCATCGTTGGCGGGCAGGCTTTTCAATCGGAACTTGTCCAGCCGCATCAATTGGGAGCCTGACGCGGTGGACTTTGAGGCCGAAAAAGCGAATATAAGAGCCGGTTACAGCGCAGTATTCGAGCGCGCGCAGTCCCGTTTCATGGAGCGCTTCGGCTGACGCCTGCAGCCTTCTTTAGATGAAAAACATGCAGCGCGCGATAATAGGCGTCCGTCTCGTTTTCAATGCGCTTCATCTCACGTGCCTGAACTTCCGGAAGTCGAAATTACCCGCCGCGGTATCGCGCCGCATCTGCAGGGGCACATCGTAACGGGTGTCGTGATCCGGCATCCGCGTCTGCGCTGGCCGATTCCGGCCGAACTGAATACGTTGCTCGCCGGCCGCAAGGTACAAACAGTGGATCGACGCGGCAAGTATCTGCTGCTCGGCTTCGACCACGGCACGCTGATCCTGCATCTGGGCATGTCGGGCAGCTTGCGTGTGATCGATCGCGACGAGCCCGCCGGCGTGCATGATCACTTCGATCTGATCCTGGGGAACCTGGCGCTACGTCTGCGCGATCCGCGCCGTTTCGGCGCAGTGTTGTGGAGCGCGGACGATGTCGCGCTGCACCCGCTTCTTGCGGGACTGGGTGTCGAACCGCTGTCCGCCTTATTCACGCCGGACTACCTTCATGCCGCCACGCGCCGACGCAAACAAGCCATCAAGCTACTGCTGATGGATCATCACGTCGTGGTCGGCGTCGGCAACATCTACGCTAACGAAAGTCTTTTTCGTGCCGGCATACGACCCAGCATGGCGGCGAGTCGATTGACGCACGGCGCAGCGGAACGCGTAGTCGACACGGTGCGGCAAACACTGCGCGATGCCCTCGCTGCCGGAGGTAGCAGCCTGCGCGATTTCGTCCACTCGGATGGCACCTCGGGTTATTTCCAGCAGCAGTATTTCGTCTACGGACGGGACGGCGAGGCATGTCGAAAGTGCAGCACGCTCGTCCGTCGCATCGTGCAGGGTCAGCGCGCGACCTTCTATTGCCCCATCTGCCAGCCATCCCGGCCGTCTCGCCAAAGCGTGCTAGATTAGCGCCCCCGAAGCGGCCGCACTGCATTCACGCGCCCGCTTGGTGTCATACACATCAAAACAGACTACAAGCCGGCGCTCCGCGATTCGGCTTACCCGACAGCGAACTCAGGACGGCCTATGAGCGGCGGTTTGGCGAAACGCTTCAACGAATACAGCGCCTGGCGCGACAACGTTGCCGGTCGCGCCGTTGCCTATCGCAACTGGCTCGATGAGAACGAGCTGACGGATGCCCACACCGAGGCGCAAATCGATCAGCTACTCGCTCGTCTCGCCGAAGACAAGCTCACCATCGCGTTCGTCGCGGAGTTTTCACGCGGCAAGTCAGAGTTGATCAACGCGCTGTTCTTCTCCGACTACGGTCGCCGACTGCTGCCTTCCTCGGCCGGGCGCACCACCATGTGTCCCACGGAACTGCATTGGGACCCGAACACGCCGCCTTCCATCCGCCTGCTTCCCATCGAAACGCGCGCTGAATCCGATGGCGACTTGCAGCGCGACAGCGATCAGTGGCTGACAATCCCGCTCGAACTCTCTGACATTGATGCAATGGTCGGCGCGTTCCAGCGGGTACGCGATACCAAACACGTGTCGCTTCCGACCGCCCGTAGTTACGGGCTGTGCGCCGACGAACCGCCCGACGGCAACACCGAAACGGCCGATAGCGCGGTGGAGGTGCCGTGCTGGCGTTACGCGGTCATCAATTTTCCTCATCCGTTATTGCAGCAGGGCGTGGTCATTCTCGATACACCGGGACTCAATGCGATCGGCACCGAACCGGAGCTGACCATCAATCTATTGCCGAACGCGCACGCGGTGGTATTTGTGCTCGCGTGCGATACCGGCGTGACGCAAACCGACGCGGAGGTGTGGCAACGTCATCTCGCTGTCGCACCCGGGCGTCATGCGACGCGCATGGTGGTGTTGAACAAGATCGATACGCTGTGGGACGGTATACGCTCGCCCACCGACATCGATGGCGAAATCGATAAACAGATGCGCTACACGGCCGACACACTGCGCCTGCCGCGCGAGCGCATCTTCGCCGCCTCGGCGCAAAAGGGCCTGCTCGCCAAGATCACCAACAACGAAACCCTGCTCAAGCGCAGCCGACTTGCCCATCTGGAACGGCGACTGGCGGATGACCTGATCTCGCGCAAGCAGCAGATCGTGCGTGAATCGGCGCTCTACGATGTGTCGGATTTGCTGGTCGGCACGCGCACGCTGCTGGAGACCCGTCTGCACGGCGTGCAGGAGCAGTTGAACGAATTGCGTGGACTGCGTGGGCGCAACCTCGACGTCGTCGAAGAGATGATGCTCAAGGTGCGCGACGAGAAGGAGGATTTCGAACAGGCGTTGCGCCGCTTTCAGGCATTGCGGAACGTCTACTCGCAACAAACCAATCGGCTGTTCACCTCGCTCGGGATGGAGGCGTTGAACGAGGAAACCAAGCGCGCGCTGGCGGCGCTGCGCGAGCGCTGGTTCAGTCCCGGCCTGAAGGCGGCGATGCTGTCGTACTTCACGGCTGTGCGGCAGAAGCTGGATGCGGCCGACAAGATCATTCGCGAAATACAGCGCATGATGGATGCGATGTACCGGCAGTTCACCGTCGAGCACGGCCTGCAACTCAGCGCACCGGTGCCCTTCTCGGCCTACCGCTACCTGAAGGAATTCGAACGACTGGAAGCCCAGTTCCAGGCTGAGTTCGACAAGCCGCTGGTCATGCTCACCCACGAGAAAATGGCATTAACGCAGAAATTTTTCGGCACCGTGGCAAGACAGATGCAGCGCATGTATCAAATTGCCAATCGCGACGTGGAAGCGTGGCTGCGTGCCATCATGTCGCCGCTGGAAAAGCAGATTCGCGAACATCAGGTGCAACTGCGCCGGCGACTCGATTCGATCAAGCGCATCCATCACGCTACCGATCAACTGGAAGACCGTGTCGCCGAATTGGAGCAACAGGAAGACGCGCTAATGCAGCAATTGGAAGCGCTGCGCCATATCGCCGCCGATATGGAACGTACGCTCGATGCCACCGACACGTCGCTCGCCGCCGCAGCCTGAGCGACGCCCTCTCGCGATCGCCTCCGGCCTTAGCAAGCTCCCTAACCGCCCAACTGCTTGATCTTCTCTTGCAGTAACGTACCGACCACCGGATGCACGAACGGCGAAGGATCGCCGCCCAGAACGGCGATTTCGCGCACCATGGTCGCAGAGATGAACTGGTACTGCTCGCCGGGCGTGAGGAACACCGTTTCCGCCTCGGGAATGAGAATCCGGTTCATGCCCGCCATCTGGAACTCGTATTCAAAGTCGGACACTGCACGCAGGCCGCGCAGAATCACATGACCGCCGTGCTCGCGCACGAAGTCACGCAATAATCCCGAGAAACCGAGCACTTCCACATTGGGATAGGGCGACAGCACATCGCGCGCCATTTCGATGCGCTCTTGCAGGGTAAAGAACGGACGCTTGCCGCGACTGTCGGCGACACCAACGACGACAGAACTGAACAGCACTGCCGCGCGTCGCACCAGATCCTCATGGCCACGCGTGATGGGGTCGAACGTCCCCGGATAAATTGCCTTGTTCATGGCCTCCCCAGCCGCAACAGGTAGTAATGCACCGCGCCGGCGCGGCCCGCTTTGAGCACATCCCATGGTCGCTCCCATTGATATGGGGCGGCGGTCTCGGCATAGATGCGCGCGTCCGGCGCGATATGCACGGGCAGCGCCTGCAGCGCAGGCGCCAGCAGATCACTATCGTAGGGCGGATCGAGAAACACCACGTCGTATTGCCCCTGCCCGGCGCGCAGGAATTCTAGCGCATCAGCCTGGATCACACGCAGGCGCGCGCCGGCGCGCAGCGTCATCGCGCTGCGCTGCAGACAGTCATGGACGGGGCGTGCGCGTTCGACCATATCGACATGCGTCGCGCCGCGCGACAGCGCCTCGAAGCCCAGCGCACCCGAACCGGCGAACAGGTCCAGGCAGCGCCGACCGGTGAGATCCTGTCCCAGCCAGTTGAATAAGGTCTCCCGCACGCGATCGGGCGTCGGTCGCAGTCCGAGGGCATCGGGAAAGGTCAGCACACGACTGCGCCATTCGCCGCCGACGATGCGTAGTCGATTGATTTGTGCGCGTGCCATGAGAGAAAGGGAAAGCGGCCAGGGCCGTCTGTTAAAATTCGCCGCTATCTTAGCCGCTCACTGCCCACCTCGATGTTCGGTCTTTTCAAACGCAAGCAGGACCCCAGCAAAATTGCGGATGCCGCGCCGCCGCAGACCGACGCGTCGCCTGTTGCGGAAGAAGCGACACAGCTTTCGGATGCTGTCGAACCGGCATCTTCGCCGGCCGAACTCGCGCCGATCATCGTGGCACCGATGGAGTCCGCGCCCGCCGAGACCGCGACGTCGATCGCCCCGCCTCTCGAAGCGACGCAACCGGATCGATCGACGTGGTTCAACCGGCTCACATCTGGACTCAGGAAGACCGGCTCGCAACTCACAGGGCTGTTCGGCGGTGGCAGAATCGATGAAGCGCTGTTCGAGGAACTGGAAACCGCTCTGCTGTCCGCTGATGCAGGCGTCAGTGCAACGGAGCATCTGCTGCAGCAATTACGCAATCGCGTGCGCAAAGATCGGCTGGAGACTGCGCAGCAATTGAAGGAAGCGCTGATAGACGAATTGACCAGGCTGTTGCAACCGCTGGAATCGCCGCCGATCGATGTCACCAACAAGCGCCCCTTCGTCGCGATGATCGCCGGCGTCAATGGCGCCGGCAAAACGACGTCCATCGGCAAGCTTGCGCGGCTTTTTCAAACACAGGGTTTGTCGGTGCTGCTGGCGGCCGGCGACACCTTTCGCGCGGCTGCCCGCGAGCAGCTCGCGGTCTGGGGCGAACGCAACAGCATTACTGTCATCGCCCAGGACGGCGGCGACCCGGCCGCGGTCATATTCGACGCAATTCATGCCGCACGTGCGCGCGGTGTGGACGTCATGATCGCCGACACCGCCGGCCGGCTGCCGACGCAATTGCATCTGATGGAAGAATTGAAAAAAGTGCGACGCGTAATCGGCAAGGCGGACGCTTCAGCGCCGCATGCGGTCTGGTTGGTGCTGGATGCCAACACCGGCCAGAACGCGTTGGCGCAGGTGAAAGCCTTCGACGAGGCCGTTGGCCTGACGGGATTGATTCTCACCAAGCTCGACGGCACCGCCAAAGGCGGCGTGGTCGCCGCCATTGCGCGCACACGGCCGGTGCCGCTCCTGTTCATCGGCGTCGGTGAAGGTATGGACGATCTGCGCCCCTTCGTCGCAGCCGATTTCGCGCGTGCGCTGCTCGCCTGATCCACGATGCCGCTCATCAGCTACAGCCAGGTCCATAAACGCTATTCCGGTGGTTTCGAAGCGCTGCGCGGCGTCACCCTGGACATCGAAGCCGGCGAGATGTTGTTCATCACCGGTCGGTCCGGCGCAGGTAAAAGCACGCTGTTGAAACTGTTGCCGGTCATCGAGCGCCCTTCCGGCGGCACGGTGATGCTCAACGGACAAAACGTCAGCAAGTTGCGGCACGCGGCCATTCCGTATGTGCGACGCAATCTGGGTCTGGTGTTTCAGGATCAGAAGCTCCTTTATGACCGCACGGTGCTGGAAAACGTGATGCTGCCCATGCTGGTCTGCGGCCATGCACCGCGGGAAGCAGCCAAACGCGCCCGCGCTGCGCTCGACAAAGTGGGCTTGCTGCACAAGGAGAAACTCGATCCGGCCGGGCTTTCGGGCGGCGAACAGCAGTGCGCCTGTATCGCCCGCGCAATCGTCAATCGACCGGCGATTCTGATCGCCGACGAGCCGACCGCCAATCTCGACGCCCAAAGCGCGCTGAACATCATGGAAATGTTTCGTTCGTTCAATCAGGTCGGCGTGACGGTCATCATCGCCAGCCATGACGAACAACTGGTGCAGCGCTTTGCAACGCGTTCGGTTGCGCTCGACCAGGGCAGGGTGGCGGCATGAGGATCTGGCTGCAGCAACACCTCGCCAGCTTGAAGGCGACAATCACGCGCCTGGCGCGCACACCCGTGGCGACGCTGTTGAGCGCACTGGCGATCGGCGCGAGCCTCGCCCTGCCGCTCGGCGCCTATGTGTTGCTGGAAAACGTGCAGCGCGTCGCCGAGCATTTCAACGGCCATCCGCAACTGACCGTCTACATGGCGCTCGATGCATCGAAAGCGCATGCGCAAAAAGTGGAGTCGCACCTTAAGCTGACGCCCGCGGTACGCGAGTTCCGCTGGGTATCGCGTGAAACGGCGCTGGCCGACATGAAGCGCACCGACATGGGCGAAGTGCTCGGGCTGCTGAAGGACAATCCGCTGCCGGATGCGTTCGTCGTCGATCTGAAAACCGATGCGCTTTCCGGCGCCAACCAGCTTGCCGAGGATTTGAAAGCCGAGGCCGGGGTCGCCGAAGTACAGCTCGATACGCTGTGGATCAAGCGTCTGGATGCCATGCTGCGCGCCGGCACGGTCATCGTCGTGCTGCTGGCGACGATCCTCGCCTTCGGTCTTGCAGCGGTCACGTTCAACACCGTGAGGATGCAAATCCTGCAGCACCGTGACGAGTTCGAAGTGGCGAAACTCGTCGGCGCCACCGATGCCTGGGTCCGCCGCCCGTTCTATTACCAGGGCGCGCTCCTTGGCCTGCTTGGCGCCGTTGTCGCCTTGGGCCTGCTGGCGGTGAGCAGTATCTGGCTTAATCGCGAGTTGGCGACGCTGGGCGCCACCTACGCCATCGACCTGCACCTTGCTCTACCGCCAGTCGGCGACCTCCTCGGCGTTGGCGTATTTGCCGCCCTGCTGGGGTGGTTGGGCGCCCATCTTTCTGTAAGCAAACACTTACTTTCTCATTGAGCGAGACTGTCTTCGGCGGAACCCCAAAGGGCTTTAGCACTCCAAGCCGTAGACTGCTAAAATCACACGCCTACGGGAGGTCCAAACGATGAGTAACGCTTTGACATTTCCTTCTTTTGCCATGCCTGTCGCGGTGGGTAGCCTGGATCATTATGTCCAGGCGGTGAACCGTTTTCCGCTTCTGACGGCCGAACAGGAACTGGAACTCGGCCGCCGGCTGCGCAATGACGGCGATCTGAACGCCGCACGCCAACTGGTGATGTCCCATCTACGCGTGGTCGTGGCGATCGCGCGCGGTTACCTGGGTTACGGATTGCCGCACGCCGACCTCATCCAAGAAGGCAATATCGGCCTGATGAAGGCGGTGAAACGCTTCGACCCCGAGCGCGGAGTACGCCTCGTGTCCTTCGCCATCCACTGGATCAAGGCAGAGATGCACGAATATATTCTGCGCAACTGGCGTCTGGTGCGGGTCGCGACCACCAAGGCGCAACGCAAGCTGTTCTTCAATCTGCGCAGCATGAAGCCGGGGCTGGAATCGCTGACGCCGGACGAAGTCCAGCGCATTGCTCAGGAACTGCGCGTCAAGCCGGAAGAAGTTGTGGAAATGGAAATGCGGTTGGCCGGTCAGGACATCGGGCTGGAGCCTGCGTCTGACGATGATGAGGACAACTTTGCCCCCATCGCTTACCTGAGCGACCCGGATAACGAGCCTTCACGCATCGCCGAAACGGATCAGAACGAACAATTGCAGACAGAAGGTTTGTCGCAAGCGATCGAAAGTCTGGATGCACGCAGCCGTCGCATCATCGAGGCGCGCTGGCTGCGCGAGAAAGACACTGCAACGCTGCATGAACTGGCCGCCGAGTTCAATGTGTCGGCCGAACGCATTCGTCAGATTGAAGTAAAGGCGATGCAGAAAATGCGCGGACTGATTGCAGAACACTGAAGTAACTTCGTGGCTGAACAAAAACGCCCGGCGCGCCGGGCGTTTTCATTTGCGCCGCCGCTGCGTTCAGCGGCCGTCGAGCAACAGCTTGATGTCGTGCGTAATCGCGTCGGTGCCCGCTCCGGTGCGCACATACAGCCGCAAGTGCCCGCGCGGATCATAGAGGTAGCTTGCCGCGGTGTGATCCATGCTGTAGTTGTCTGGCGTGCTACCCGGCACCTTCTGGTAAAAGACCTTGAATTCCTTGGCGGTCTGCTCTGTCGTCGCCACGTCACCGTACAAGCCGAGGAAGCTCGGATCGAACGACGGCACATATTCGGCCAGCAGCTTGGGCGTATCGCGTTCGGGATCGATAGTGATGAACAGCACCTGCAAGCGATCCGCGTCTGTACCGAGTCGCTCGCGCACCGCTTGCATTTCCGCAAGCGTCGAGGGACAGACATCCGGACAGCGCGTGAAACCGAAAAACACGACGACCGCCTTACCGCTGAAATCTTTCAGCGTGCGCGACTGGCCGTTATGGTCTGTGAGGTGGAAATCCTGGCCGAATTCGGCGCCAGTGATATCGGTGTTCTGAAACGCCGGCTTGCCTTGCCCGCATGCAGCGAGCACCAGGCAAAAGCAGGCGAAAACGGCGGCGCGAAACAACTTAAATGCGGAAGTAATGATCGACCAGCAAGGCGGCAAAGATCAGCGCCAGGTAGACGATCGAAAAACGGAAAGTCTTGCGCGCCAGCGCATCGCTGTAGCGCTTGTACAAGCCGATGGCATAGCCAAGAAACATCACGCCCAGCAGCAGTGCGCTGACCAGATACAGCATGCCGCTCATGCCATAGATGAATGGCAGCAGCGTGCAAATGATCAAAATGAACGTGTATAGCAGCACTTGCAACTGGGTGAAGTGCCTGCCGTGGGTAACCGGCAGCATCGGCAGTCCTGCGCGGCGGTATTCCTCGGTGCGATAGAGCGCCAGCGCCCAGAAATGCGGCGGCGTCCATGCGAAGATGATTAAAAACAGCAGCAGCGCTTCGGGATTGACCTGACCAGTCACGGCTGCCCATCCCAGCACGGGGGGCATCGCGCCCGATGCACCGCCGATGACGATATTCTGCGGCGTCGCCGGTTTCAAGAGGACGGTATAGATCACTGCGTAGCCGACAAACGTGGCCAGTGTCAGCCACATGGTCAGCGGATTGACGAACTCATAGAGCAGCCACAGGCCTGTGCCGCCGACGGCACAGGCGAAGATGAATGTCTGCAGGGAAGTCAGTTCGCCACGCGGCAAGGGGCGCGCACGCGTGCGCGCCATTACCGCATCGATACGTTGCTCCACCAAGCAATTGATCGCCGCCGCCGCGCCGGCGACCAGCGCAATACCGAGGGTGCCGAAGAACAGGACGTCAAGCGGGACGAGCGCGTCGGCCGGCGACGCGAGAAACATGCCGATGACCGCGCAGAACACAATCAGCGAAACGACACGCGGCTTGGTCAGCTCGTAAAACTGACGAAAGCGATGCGTTGCGGCGGTGAGTGTGTAGGTGGTCATGCGAGGCGAAGGCGTGAAGCCGCTGCCAGATGGGTGACGTAGTTTATCACGACGTACACCACCAACAGGATCGCGGCGCCACCGTTATGCGCGGCGGCCAAGGGTAGCGGCAGGGAATACACGACGTTTAAGACACCGAGCGTGATCTGCAGCGCAAGGATGGCCAGCAGCAGCAGGCCGAGGCCGCGCATCGAGGAGAATTTCATCAGCCGCTGAGCGAAGTAAAGCGTGTAGGCCGCCACCACGAGTGCGCCGACGCGGTGTATCCAGTGGATCGCGGTCAATGCTTCATTCGAGAGCAGCTCGCCCTGCGGGGTCATGCCCAGTTCGCGCAAGACGTGGAAGGCATTGTTGAAATCCATCGGCGGCACCCAGGCGCCGCGGCACATGGGCAGATCGGGGCACGCCAGCGCCGCGTAGTTGCTGCTGACCCAACCGCCGAGCGCAATCTGCGCGATAACGAGGATCAGACCAATCAAAGCGGCGATACGCAGACGCGCAATTTGATTGATCGGCTCCGCTGATCGCAATTGCAACTGCCGCATCGAGAGCCAGGTCAACATCGCGAGTACGGTCATGCCACCCATCAGATGCAGACTGACGATGACCGGCTTGAGCAGCAGCGTCACGGTCCACATGCCGAGCGACGCCTGCACGATGACGACGGCGAGGAGTGCTGTCGGCAGCGCCGGGGATTGGCGCAGAACGCGCCGCTTGCGCCACGCGGTCACGGCGATGGCGAGCAGCATCAGTCCGAGAAATCCGGCGATATAGCGATGCGCCATTTCCTTCCACGCCTTGTGCATGGAGACGGGACCGTGATCGCCGCCTTGCTCCGCAACCGCGAGCGAAATTGCGTCGCTGGCGTGAACCGGACTGATCTGCCCGTAGCAGCCCGGCCAGTCCGGACAGCCGAGGCCAGCATCGGACAATCGCACATAGGCACCGATAATGACCAGCGCGAGCGTCAGAACGGTGGCGAGAATTACGGTCAATCGATACATGGCGGGAAACGTCTGGTTAAGTGGTCGCCGCAGTGCGCCAAAGCGAATTGGCGATGCGCTTTGAAGTTGAGCAATGCTTTCTTAGCCGACACGCGATACCCGGAGCAGGCGTTGCAGATCCTTGATGATTCGTTTCGGATCGGCGTCCTGGGGAAAGCGCAGCATCACGTTGCCGAGCGGATCAATGAGGTAGATGTGATCGCGCACGTCCGTCGATGCCGGAAAAGCGGCGACGAATTCGGCGGGTGCCGATTGAGCGACGTACATCCCTTCGTACAACTCCGGCACTGCCGCTTCGGGCGCGCTGCCATCGAGCACGACCCAGACGCGCTCGATGCGGTCCATATCCTTACCCTGTGCAATCCGCGTCTGCCGCATTTCATACAGTTTGCGCTCGCACGCGTCCGCGCAACGCCCCTGGTCGAAGTGCACCATCAGCCACTTGCCGCGCAACTGCGACATGGTCAGCGTCTTGCCTTCGGGCGCCACAAGGGTCAATTCGGGAACCGGCTGCGGCGGCAATAGATCACCATAGTTGGTTCGCGCTGCGGTCGGGAAAAAATAATACGCCAGCGTACCCAGCACGAATGGCGCCGCGCAGACTGCGAAGATAGCGAGCAGGTAGCGCCGGCTCTTGCGTCGTCGTGCATCGGCGTCGTGGATGGAATTCGATTCAGTCACGGTTGCGTTTGAAGTTCAGTGCGATATACAAAACAAAGGCCAGGCCGGCGAACAGATACCACTGCATGGCGTAAACCTGATGCTTCTCGATACCGACGTCGGGGCGCGGCCAATCGCGAACAAGATCATCTCCGGCATCGTTCGTCTGCTCGATTACGAACGGTTGTAATTTCAGCTTCGACCATTCGGCGTAGCGGTCGAGCAACAGGTTCTGCCAAACATATCCGGGCTGTACCTCCGCCAGTTCCAGCACCCGAGTGCTGGGCACCGCGCCGAGTCCTTCGATGTGCTGCAGACCGGTTGGCGTCGCAACTTCTGGCGGCTGCTCTCGACTCGGACCGCCTGCGATCCAGCCGCGCGCCACCAGCACATACATATCACTGTCGGCGAGCCGCAGCGGCGTGACCACATGGTAGCCGGCCCGTCCCCGATACACCTTGTTGTCGAGCAGGATGGCATGCCGTTGGTCGTAATAACCGGCTGCCTGCACACGTCGCAATGCGAACGCTTCGCTCCTTACCGGCGTGCTCGGAACGCTTACCGGCGCTTCGCGCGCCCAAGTATCGAGCTGGTGTTGCAGCGCTGCTTTGTCGATCGCACGACCCCGTTGCCAGTTACCGGCCGCAATGGTCAGGCCGCAAAACGCAATCGTCACGACGGTCATGAACCAACCGGGGCGGAATCGACGACCTTTGATCAATGCGTGCTTTCCTTGGCTTGTACGCAGCCGCTCGGCTAGACTTGTTTCATCCTGACGAGTTCCCTATGCGCTATCTGGTTCTGATCGTATTCATCATCATCATCGGCTCGCTCGCTTCCGCGCTCGTATTTCTTGTGCGCGACGACGGCGACTCCAAACGCATGGTTCGCGCGCTTGCGTTGCGCGTCGGCTTATCGCTTGCACTCTTCCTCTTCCTCCTGATCAGCCATCGCCTGGGCTGGATCAGCGGGCGCCTGCTCTCCTAGCGCCAAAAAAATGCGCCGCACATCGGTGCGGCGCC